>NZ_JAKUSO010000068.1:0-16933 GCF_022449305.1 Oceanibaculum sp.
TTACTCGACGACCTTGGCGACGACGCCGGCGCCGACGGTGCGGCCGCCTTCGCGGATGGCGAAGCGCAGGCCCTCATCCATGGCGATCGGCGCGATCAGCTTCACTTCCATGGCGATGTTGTCGCCCGGCATCACCATCTCCGTGCCTTCCGGCAGAACAACCTCGCCGGTCACGTCGGTGGTGCGGAAGTAGAACTGCGGACGATAGTTGGAGAAGAACGGCGTGTGACGGCCACCCTCTTCCTTCGTCAGAATGTAGGCCTCGCACTTGAAGCGCGTGTGCGGCTTGATCGTGCCCGGCTTGGACAGAACCTGGCCGCGCTCCACATCCTCGCGGCCAACGCCACGCAGCAGCGCGCCGATATTGTCGCCCGCCTCGCCGCTGTCCAGCAGCTTGCGGAACATCTCGACGCCGGTCACAACCGTCTTCGTGGTGTCCTTCAGGCCGACGATCTCCACTTCCTCGCCAACCTTCACGATGCCACGCTCGACGCGGCCGGTCACCACCGTGCCACGGCCGGAGATCGAGAACACGTCCTCGATCGGCATCAGGAACGGCAGGTCCTTCGCGCGCTCGGGCTGCGGGATGTAGCGATCGACCTCGGCCATCAGCTCCAGGATCGCTTCCTTGCCCAGCTTCGGATCGCTGTCTTCCAGCGCCGCCAGGGCCGAGCCCTTCACGATCGGAATATCGTCGCCCGGGAAGTCGTAGGAGGACAGCAGCTCGCGGACCTCAAGCTCCACCAGCTCCAGCAGCTCCGGATCGTCGACCATGTCGCACTTGTTCAGGAACACCACGATCGCCGGGACGCCGACCTGACGCGCCAGCAGGATGTGCTCGCGGGTCTGCGGCATCGGGCCGTCAGCGGCCGACACCACCAGGATCGCGCCGTCCATCTGCGCCGCACCCGTGATCATGTTCTTCACATAGTCGGCATGGCCCGGGCAGTCCACATGCGCATAGTGACGGTTGCCCGTCTCATACTCCACATGCGCCGTCGAAATGGTGATGCCGCGCGCCTTCTCCTCCGGCGCCTTGTCGATCTGGTCGTACGCCGTAAAGGTCGCGCCGCCAGCCTCCGCCAGAACCTTCGTGATCGCAGCCGTCAGGGACGTCTTGCCATGATCAACATGGCCAATCGTCCCAATGTTGCAATGCGGCTTGTTCCGTTCAAACTTCGCTTTAGCCATCGTGGTGGTCTCCGTAAAGCGCTTTTATTCGCGTATCTGTCTGGTTAACGGCGGCTTACGCCATCTTCGCCTTCACTTCGTCGGCAACTGCCTGCGGCACTGCCTCGTAGTGATCGAAGAACATGGTGTACTGCGCCCGGCCCTGGCTCATGGAGCGCAGGTTGTTCACATAGCCGAACATGTTGGCCAGCGGCACCATGGCATTGACGACGCGGGCATTGCCGCGCTGATCCATGCCGGTCACCTGGCCACGGCGACTGTTCAGGTCGCCGATGATGTCGCCCATATAGTCTTCCGGCGTCACCACCTCGACCCGCATGATCGGCTCGAGCAGCTTCGGACCGGCCTTGGCGACGCCTTCCTTGAAGGCGGCACGGGCGGCGATTTCGAAGGCCAGCACGCTGGAGTCGACGTCATGGTAGGCGCCATCGACCAGCGTCACCTTGAAGTCGATCACCGGGAAGCCGGCAATGATGCCGGAGTCGCGGGACGAATTCAGGCCCTTTTCGACGCCCGGCACATATTCCTTCGGCACCGAGCCGCCAACGATGGCGTTCTCGAACACGAAGCCGGCGCCCGGCTCCTGCGGCTCGAAGCGCAGGCTGATCTTCGCGAACTGGCCCGAACCACCCGACTGCTTCTTGTGGGTGTAATCGACCTCGGCAACCTTGCTGATGGTCTCGCGGTAGGCCACCTGCGGCGCGCCGACATTGGCCTCAACCTTGAACTCGCGGCGCATGCGGTCGACGATGATCTCCAGATGGAGTTCGCCCATGCCCTTGATCACGGTCTGGCCGCTCTCATTGTCGGTCGACACGCGGAAGGACGGATCCTCCTGCGCCAGACGGTTCAACGCCAGGCCCATCTTTTCCTGGTCACCCTTGGTCTTCGGCTCAACCGCGACCTCGATGACCGGCTCGGGGAATTCCATACGCTCCAGGATGACCGGCTTCAGCGGATCGCAGAGAGTGTCGCCCGTGGTGGTGCCCTTCAGTGCGGCAATCGCGACGATGTCGCCCGCACGGGCTTCCTTCACGTCTTCACGGCTATTGGCATGCATCAGCAGCATGCGGCCGACGCGCTCCCTGTCACCCTTCACAGAGTTCAGCACCGAGGTGCCGGTCTCCAGGATGCCGGAATAGACGCGCACGAAGGTCAGCGAGCCGACGAACGGGTCGGTCATGATCTTGAAGGCCAGCGCCGAGAACGGCTCGCTGTCGCTGGTCTTGCGGATGATTTCCTTCTCAGCGTCCTCGACATCCACGCCACGGACGTTCTCGACGTCGGTCGGCGCCGGCAGGAAGTCAACAACCGCGTCCAGCAGCGGCTGCACGCCCTTGTTCTTGAAGGCAGTACCGCACAGCACCGGCACGAACTTGCCGGTGATGCCACCCTTGCGGATGCACTTCTTCAGCGTATCGACGTCCGGCTCGGTGCCTTCGAGATAGGCTTCCATCGCCGCATCGTCCATCTCGACGGCGGCTTCCAGCAGAGCCATGCGGTATTCGGCCGCCTTGTCCTGCAGGTCAGCCGGGATCGCCTCATAGACGAACTCAGCACCCAGCGACTCGTCCTTCCAGCGGATGGCGCGCATCTCGACCAGGTCAACGACGCCGACGAAGTCAGCCTCGGAACCGATCGGCAGCTGCAGCACCATCGGCTTCGCGCCGAGGCGGTCAACGATCATGTCCACGCAGCGATAGAAGTCCGCACCCGTGCGGTCCATCTTGTTCACGAAGCAGATGCGCGGAACCTTGTACTTGTCGGCCTGGCGCCACACCGTCTCAGACTGCGGCTCCACACCGGCAACACCGTCAAACACGGCAACCGCACCGTCCAGCACACGCAGCGAACGCTCGACCTCAATGGTGAAGTCGACATGGCCCGGCGTGTCGATGATGTTGATGCGGTGGTCGCGCCACTGGCAGGTGGTCGCCGCCGAGGTGATGGTGATGCCGCGCTCCTGCTCCTGCTCCATCCAGTCCATCGTGGCTGCGCCATCATGGACTTCGCCGATCTTGTGGGAACGGCCGGTGTAGTAGAGAACGCGCTCGGTCGTCGTCGTCTTGCCGGCATCAATGTGCGCCATGATGCCGATGTTGCGATAACGCTCGAGGGGTGTGGTCCTGGGCATAGTGTGGCTCCGGTCCGATCCGTCTTCTTACCAGCGGTAATGGGAGAAGGCGCGGTTCGCCTCCGCCATGCGGTGGGTGTCTTCACGCTTCTTCACGGCACCGCCGCGATTGCCGGCGGCATCCATCAGTTCGGACGACAGACGGTCAGTCATGGTCGTCTCCGAACGCTTGCGCGAGCTGTCGATGAGCCAGCGGATCGCCAGCGCCTGGGCGCGGTCGTAGCGGACTTCGACCGGCACCTGATAGGTGGCGCCACCGACACGGCGGGAGCGCACCTCAAGGGCCGGCTTCACATTGTCCAGCGCCTCGTGGAAGACCTTCAGCGGATCCTGACCGCTGCGCTTCTCGATACGCTCGAACGCGCCGTAGATGATCTTCTCGGCGGCCGACTTCTTGCCGTCGTACATCAGGCTGTTCATAAACTTCGTCAGCACCTGATCGCCGTACCGGGGATCGGGCAGAACCTCACGCTTCTCTGCGCTATGACGACGTGACATTGACGAGGCTCCTTACTTCGGCCGCTTCGCGCCGTACTTCGAACGGCGCTGACGACGATCCTTCACACCCTGGGTATCCAGCGTGCCGCGGATGATGTGATAGCGAACGCCGGGAAGGTCCTTCACACGGCCGCCGCGGATCATCACCACGGAATGTTCCTGCAGATTGTGGCCTTCACCCGGGATGTAGCTGGTCACTTCAAACCCGTTGGTGAGACGCACGCGCGCGACCTTACGAAGCGCCGAGTTCGGCTTCTTCGGAGTGGTCGTATAGACGCGCGTGCAGACGCCGCGCTTCTGCGGGCAGGCCTCGAGGGCCGGCACTTTGTTTCGCGCAAGCTGCTGCTCGCGCGGCTTGCGGATGAGCTGGTTGATCGTCGGCATACAGTCGTTTCCCTGCGACCTTTTTAACAAAAACCGTAACCATCGCCGAAAAGGCGAAACGTCACCTTTCGGAACCGTGGTTCCGGCCGGTGGCTCTGGATACTGTGTCGAACCAAAATATCTTCCGTACCCGGTCTTAGGACTGACGCCCGGACGAACCGTGACACCGTATCCTTGAACCGGAGCGGACTGCGTTTAGACCGTGAAGCCTACCGCCAGCCCCCGCTAAGGTGGGCGGATACTATTGAAGCGCCCCCCTAGCGTCAAGCAAAACCGCGAAAAGAATCGCGCATTGCCCGCCGGGTAACAAAACCGGGCCTCCCGGCAGCGAATACGAAAGATTCGTATTCTGCCGAGGGGCCCGGCTTCAGATCATTAGCCGGTCAGGTCACCCCGACCGGCCCTGGTCATCACGCGACCGAGGCGTCCGGCGTATCCCCGGCAGGGACCAGCGGAGTTTCCGTCGCGGTGCTGCCCATGGCATCCCGGTCGCGGTCGGCGGCGATCCGGCGGATGCGGTTCATGAAGGCACCGGTACCGGCCGGGATCAGTCGGCCGACGATGACGTTTTCCTTCAGGCCATCCAGCGAGTCGATCTTGCCGTTCACGGCGGCATCGGTCAGCACGCGGGTGGTCTCCTGGAACGAGGCGGCGGAGACGAAGGACTTGGTCTGCAGCGAAGCCTTGGTGATGCCCTGCAGGACCGGCGTCGCCACGGCCGGACGGCCATCCTCGGCGAGCGCCTTCTCGTTCTCCACCTCGAACTCGCTGCGGTCGATCAGCTCGCCGACCAGCAACGTGGTGTCGCCCGGCTCCTGCACCTCGACCTTCTGCAGCATCTGGCGCGAGATCACCTCGATATGCTTGTCGTTGATCTTCACGCCCTGCAGTCGATAGACCTCCTGGATCTCGTTCACGAGATAGGCGGCCAGAGCCTCCACACCCATGATCGACAGGATGTCGTGCGGCACCGGATTGCCGTCCATCAGCAGATCGCCGCGCTGCACGAAGTCGCCTTCATGCACGGAGATGTGCTTGCCCTTCGGGATCAGGTACTCGCGGGGCTGTTCGCCCTCCTCGGCCGGCGCCACGATGATGCGGCGCTTGTTCTTGTAGTCCTTGCCGAACTCGACCCGGCCGTCGATCTCGCTGATGATGGCGAAATCCTTCGGACGCCGCGCCTCGAACAGCTCCGCCACACGCGGCAGACCGCCGGTGATGTCGCGGGTCTTCGAGCTTTCGCGCGGGATGCGGGCCAGCACGTCGCCCGGGCGGACCCGGGAGCCGTTCTCGACCGACAGGATCGCGTCCACGGCCATGAAGTAGCGGGCTTCCAGACCATTGGCCAGCTGCACCACCTCGCCCTTGTCGTCGCGCAGGGTGATGCGCGGCTTCAGGTCGTTGCCGCGCGGCTGCTGCTTCCAGTCAACCACCACCTTCGAGGAAATGCCCGTCGCCTCGTCGGTGACCTCACGCATGGAGAGGCCCTCGATCAGGTCGACGTAATTGGCGATGCCTTCCTTCTCGGTGATGATCGGCAGCGTATAGGGGTCCCACTCCGCCAGGCGCTGGCCGCGCGCGACGGTCGCGCCTTCATCGGCCAGCAGCTTGGCGCCGTACGGCACGCGATGGCGGGCCTTCTCGCGGTTCTGCTCGTCGAACAGCACCACCTCGGTATTCCGGGCCATGACCACGGGGATACCGTCGGAGTTCACCACCACATTGCGGTTGGCGATCTTCACCGTGCCATCGATGGTCGCTTCCACGCTCGACTGCTCGGCACCACGCTGGGCGGCACCGCCGATGTGGAAGGTACGCATGGTCAGCTGGGTACCCGGCTCGCCGATCGACTGCGCGGCGATGACGCCGACAGCCTCGCCGATATTCACCGCGGTACCACGCGCCAGATCGCGGCCATAGCACTTGCCGCAGATGCCGATGCGGGTCTCGCAGGTCAGCGGGGAGCGGATGCGAACCTGATCGATGCCGGCCTGGTCGATCAGATCGACCTCGGCTTCGGTGATGATCTCGCCCTGCTTCACTAGCATCTCGCCGGTCAGCGGGTGGACGATATCCTCCAGCGCCGTGCGGCCCAGCACACGCTCGGCCAGCGGCGAAATGACCTCGCCGCCATCGACGACCGCGCGCAGCGTGATGCCGTTCTCGGTGCCGCAATCCTCCTCGATGACGATGCAATCCTGCGCAACGTCAACCAGGCGGCGGGTCAGGTAACCGGAGTTCGCCGTCTTCAGCGCGGTATCGGCCAGACCCTTACGGGCGCCGTGGGTGGAGTTGAAGTACTCCAGCACGGTCAGGCCTTCCTTGAAGTTCGAGATGATCGGCGTCTCGATGATCTCGCCCGACGGCTTGGCCATCAGGCCGCGCATGCCGGCCAGCTGCTTGATCTGCGCGGCGGAGCCACGGGCCCCGGAGTGCGCCATCATCCAGACCGAGTTGACATAGCCATCCGCCGCGGCGGTGGACATCTTCTTCATCATCTCGTCGGCCACCTTGTCGGTGCAGCCGGACCAGACGTCGATCACCTTGTTGTACTTCTCGCCCTGGGTGATCAGGCCGTCCATGTACTGCTGCTCGAACTCCTTGACCTTGTCCTGGGCTTCCTCGATCAGCTTCTGCTTCGCCTCGGGGATGATCAGGTCGTCCTTGCCGAAGGAAATGCCGGCACGGCAGGCCTGGCCGAAGCCCAGAGCCATCAGCCGGTCGGCGAAGATCACCGTCTCCTTCTGACCGCAATGGCGGTAGACGATGTCGATGACGTTGGAGATTTCCTTCTTGGTCAGCAGGCGGTTGACCAGCTCGAACGGCACGTTCTTGTGCTTCGGCAGGATCTGCGCCAGCAGCATGCGGCCCGGCGTGGTCTCGACCAGCTTGGTGACCGGCGTGCCCTCGGCATCGACCGTCTCCAGGCGTGCCTTGATCTTGGCCTGCAGGCTCACCGAACCGGTGGCCAGCGCATGCTCGATCTCGCCGATGTTCGAGAACACCATGCCCTCGCCCTTCACGCCGGCACGTTCCAGCGTGATGTAGTACAGACCCAGGATGATGTCCTGGCTGGGCACGATGATCGGCTTGCCGTTGGCCGGCGAGAGGATGTTGTTCGTGCTCATCATCAGCACGCGCGCCTCAAGCTGCGCCTCCAGCGACAGCGGCACATGAACCGCCATCTGGTCGCCGTCGAAGTCGGCGTTGAAGGCGGTACAGACCAGCGGGTGCAGCTGGATCGCCTTGCCCTCGATCAGCACCGGCTCGAAGGCCTGGATGCCGAGGCGGTGAAGTGTCGGCGCACGGTTCAGCAGCACCGGATGCTCGCGGATCACCTCTTCCAGGATGTCCCAGACTTCCGGACGCTCCTTCTCGACCATGCGCTTGGCGGCCTTCAGCGTCGAGGCCAGGCCGTACAGTTCCAGCTTCGAGTAGATGAAGGGCTTGAACAGCTCCAGCGCCATCTTCTTCGGCAGGCCGCACTGATGCAGCTTCAGCTCCGGGCCGACCACGATGACCGAACGGCCGGAGTAATCGACGCGCTTGCCGAGCAGGTTCTGGCGGAAGCGGCCCTGCTTGCCCTTCAGCATGTCGCTGAGCGACTTCAGCGGGCGCTTGTTGGTGCCGGTGATGACACGGCCGCGGCGGCCATTGTCGAACAGCGCGTCAACCGCCTCCTGCAGCATGCGCTTCTCGTTACGCACGATGATGTCCGGCGCGCGCAGCTCGATCAGCCGCTTCAGACGGTTGTTACGGTTGATGACGCGGCGGTACAGGTCGTTCAGGTCCGACGTCGCGAAACGGCCGCCATCCAGCGGGACCAGCGGGCGCAGCTCCGGCGGGATGACCGGGATGACGTCCATGATCATGTAGTCGGGGCGGGTGTCCGACGCCAGGAAGGCATCGACCAGCTTCAGCCGCTTCACCAGCTTCTTGCGCTTCGCCTCGGAGGTGGTCTCCTTCAGCTCGACGCGCATGCGGGTGCGCTCTTCCTCCAGGTCGATCTTGGACAGGATCGCCTTGATCGCCTCGGCGCCGATGGCGGCCTCGAAGGCCTCCTCGCCGAACTCGTCCTGGTACTTGAAGAACTCTTCCTCGCTCAGAAGCTGGTGCAACTTCAGCGGGGTCAGGCCCGGCTCGATGACGACGTAATTCTCGAAATACAGCACGCGCTCAAGATCCTTGAGCGTCATGTCCATCATCAGGCCGATGCGGCTGGGCAGCGACTTCAGGAACCAGATATGGGCGACCGGCGAGGCCAGCTCGATATGGCCCATGCGCTCGCGCCGCACCCGTGACAGGGTGACCTCAACGCCGCACTTCTCGCAGGTGATGCCCTTGTACTTCATGCGCTTGTACTTGCCGCACAAGCATTCGTAATCCTTCACCGGGCCGAAGATGCGGGCGCAGAACAGGCCGTCGCGCTCCGGCTTGAAGGTACGGTAGTTGATCGTCTCCGGCTTCTTGATCTCGCCGAAGGACCAGGAGCGGATCTGCTCCGGGCTGGCGATCGAGATACGGATTTCGTCAAAGCTCTGCGGGCCGGTGTCCTGGCCGAAAATCTTCATGAGCTCGTTCATGCCACGCTCTCCCCGGTGGGTGCGGTGAAAATAGGGGCAGCAGGCGCCTTAGGCGCGCTGCTGCTGCAGTTCGACGTTGAGACCCAGGCTCTTCAGTTCCTTCACCAGCACGTTGAAGGATTCCGGGATGCCCGCCTCGAAATTGTCGTCGCCCTTGACGATCGCTTCATAGACCTTGGTACGGCCGGCCACGTCGTCCGACTTCACGGTCAGCATCTCCTGCAGCGTGTAGGCGGCACCATAGGCTTCCAGCGCCCAGACCTCCATTTCGCCGAAGCGCTGGCCGCCGAACTGCGCCTTGCCGCCCAGCGGCTGCTGGGTGACCAGGCTGTACGGGCCGATGGAACGGGCGTGGATCTTGTCGTCCACCAGATGATGCAGCTTCAGCATATAGATGAAGCCGACGGTCACCTTGCGGTCGAACGCCTCACCGGTACGGCCGTCATACAGCACCACCTGGCCCGACCGGTCGAGACCGGCACGCTCCAGCATGGCCACGATGTCGTCCTCGCGGGCACCGTCGAAGACCGGCGTGGCAACGGGCACGCCGTTGCGCAGATTGCCGGCCATCTCCAGGACCTGATCGTCGTCGAGTTCGGCGATCGCGGCGTACTCTTCCTTATTGTAGATGTCGGCAAGCTTCTCGCGGATTGCAACCGCCTGCTTCTTGGTGTCGCCATTGGCACGGACGGCAGCGCGGTAGTCTTCCACCATCTGCCCGATCTGCCGGCCGATGCCGTTCGAGGCCCAGCCCAGATGGGTTTCCAGAATCTGCCCGACATTCATGCGCGACGGCACGCCCAGCGGGTTCAGCACCAGATCGACCGGGGTGCCGTTCTCGTCATACGGCATATCCTCAATCGGCATGATGCGCGACACGACACCCTTGTTGCCGTGACGGCCGGCCATCTTGTCGCCCGGCTGCAGCTTGCGCTTCACCGCAATGAAGACCTTAACCATCTTCATCACGCCCGGCGGCAGCTCGTCGCCGCGCTGCAGCTTTTCGACCTTGTTCTCGAAGCGCGCCTGCAGGACGCCGACCGCCTCGTCGAACTGGGTCTTCATCGCCTCGACATCGTCCATGATGGCTGCATCATCGACGGTGATCTGGCGCCACTGGCCCGGCGTGTAGCCGGCCAGCACCTCATCGCTCAGCACGGTGCCGGACTTCAGCCCCTTCGGACCGCCGCTGGCCTTCTTGCCCAGCAGCATTTCCTTCAGACGGGTGTTGAAGCTGCGCTCCAGGATCGCGCGCTCGGCGTCGCGGTCCTTCGCCAGATGCTCGATCTCGGCCCTCTCGATGGCCAGCGCACGCTCGTCCTTGTCCACGCCGCGGCGCGAGAACACCCGCACCTCGACGACGGTACCGGTCACGCCCGGCGGCACGCGCAGCGAGGTGTCGCGCACGTCGGAGGCCTTTTCGCCGAAGATCGCGCGCAGCAGCTTCTCTTCCGGGGTCATCGGCGATTCGCCCTTCGGCGTCACCTTGCCCACCAGAATGTCGCCGGCATTCACCTCGGCACCGATATAGACGATGCCCGCCTCGTCGAGGTTCTTCAGCGCCTCTTCACCCACGTTCGGGATGTCGCGGCTGATTTCCTCCTGGCCCAGCTTGGTGTCACGGGCCATGACCTCGAACTCCTCGATATGGATCGAGGTGAAGACGTCATCGCGGGCGATACGCTCCGAGATCAGGATCGAGTCCTCGAAGTTGTAGCCGTTCCAGGGCATGAAGGCGACGAGCACGTTGCGGCCCAGCGCCAGCTCACCCAGCTCGGTCGAGGGACCGTCGGCGATGATGTCGCCCTTCTTCACCACATCGCCCTTGCTGACCAGCGGCCGCTGGGTGATGCAGGTGTTCTGGTTGGAACGCTGGAACTTCAGCAGGTTGTAGATATCGACACCCGACGCCGCGGCCGAGGTTTCCTCGGTCGCCCGGATCACGATGCGGGTGGCGTCCACCTGATCGACGATGCCGGCGCGGCGCGCCCCGATGGCAACGCCCGAATCGCGCGCCACGGTGCCTTCCATGCCGGTACCGACCAGCGGCGCCTCGGCCCGCAGCAGCGGCACCGCCTGACGCTGCATGTTGGAACCCATCAGCGCGCGGTTCGCGTCGTCATTCTCCAGGAACGGGATCAGCGCGGCCGCGACCGAGACCAGCTGCTTCGGCGACACGTCCATCAGGTCGATGTCTTCCGGGCGGCCCAGCGTGAAATCGCTGGCCCGGCGCACCGACACGAGGTCGGACACGAAGCGGCCATTCTCGTCCAGCTCGGCATTGGCCTGGGCGACCGTGTACTTGCCCTCCTCCATCGCCGACATATAGACGACCTCGTCGGTGACGACACCGTCCTTCACCTTGCGGTAGGGCGCCTCGATGAAGCCGTACTGGTTCACCCGGGCATAGGTCGCCAGGCTGTTGATCAGGCCGATATTCGGGCCTTCCGGCGTCTCGATCGGGCAGATGCGGCCGTAATGCGTCGGGTGCACGTCGCGCACCTCGAAGCCGGCACGCTCACGCGTCAGACCGCCCGGCCCAAGCGCCGACAGGCGGCGCTTGTGGGTGATCTCCGACAGCGGATTGGTCTGGTCCATGAACTGCGAGAGCTGCGAGGAGCCGAAGAACTCGCGCACCGCCGCCGCCGCCGGCTTGGCATTGATCAGGTCATGCGGCATCACGGTGTCGATCTCGACCGAGCTCATGCGCTCGCGGATCGCGCGCTCCATGCGCAGCAAGCCGATACGATACTGATTCTCCATCAGCTCGCCGACCGAGCGCACACGGCGGTTGCCCAGATGGTCGATATCGTCGATCTCGCCGCGGCCGTCCTTCAGCTCCACCAGAGTCTTCAGGATGGCAAGGATATCCTCCTTGCGCAGCACGCGCAGCTGGTCGTCGGTCTTCTGGTCCAGGCGGGCATTCATCTTCACCCGGCCGACCGCCGACAGATCATAACGCTCGGAATCGAAGAACAGGCCGTGGAACAGCGCCTCGGCGGTCTCCAGCGTCGGCGGCTCGCCCGGGCGCATGACGCGGTAGATGTCGATCAGCGCGTCCTCGCGGGTGTTGTTCTTGTCGGCCGCCAGCGTGTTGCGCATGTAGGCGCCGACCGTCACATGGTCGATGTCCAGCACCGGAATCTCGGTGATGTTGGCCTCGACCAGCCCGGCAATCAGATCCGCCGTCAGTTCGTCGCCCGCCTCGATATAGACCTCGCCGGTCTCCTCGTTGATGAGGTCGGCGGCAACGAACCGGCCGACCATCGCCTCGGCGGTGACGAACACCTCGTCCAGGCCCTCTTCCTGCAGCTTGCGGCCCAGGCGCGGGGTCATCTTGGTGCCGGCCTCGGCCATCACCTTGCCGGTGGCGGCGTCGATCAGGTCGTCGATCAGCTTCACGCCGCGCATCGCCTCGGGACGGAAGGCGGTCTTCCAGCCCTTGCCGGCCTGGCTGTAGGTGATGGTGCTGTAGAAGGCGGAGAGGACCTCTTCCTTGCTCATGCCGGTGACGCGGCTGCGGTCAACCTCGACGCCATCGGCCTCGCACTGCTTCACATACTCCTCGCCTTCCTTGCCGATCAGGGCGAACAGCAGGGTGGTGGCGGGCAGCTTGCGGCGGCGGTCGATACGCACATAGACGAGGTCCTTGGCGTCGAACTCGAAGTCCAGCCAGGAGCCGCGATAGGGGATGACGCGCGCGGCGAACAGGTACTTGCCCGAAGAGTGGGTCTTGCCCTTGTCATGGTCGAAGAACACGCCCGGCGAGCGATGCATCTGCGAGACGATCACGCGCTCGGTACCATTCACGATGAAGGTACCATTCGCGGTCATGAGCGGCATATCGCCCATGTACACGTCCTGCTCCTTGATGTCGCGGATCGACTTGGAGCCGGTGTCCTCGTCAATGTCCCACACGACCAGGCGCAGCGTGACCTTCAGCGGGGCGGCATAGGTGATGCCGCGCTGCTGGCATTCGTCGGTGTCGTACTTCGGCTCCTCGAACTCGTACTTCACGAATTCGAGCATCGAACGCTCGGAGAAGTCCTTGATCGGGAAAACCGACTTGAACACTTCCTGCAGGCCCGCGGTGGGGCGCGTCTCCGGCTTCGCGTCCATCTGCAGGAAGGCATCGTAGGACGCCTTCTGCACCTCGATGAGGTTGGGCATGGGCGCCACTTCCGGGATACGGCCGAAGGATTTACGGATTCGCTTACGACCGGTAAAGGAAAGAGCCATTGTTGCCCCTCTGAGCGAAATGGTTGCAACCAAGCGAGAACCGGACCTGCCGGTCTTCGCCGCGACGCCCGCCGCACGGCGTGCAGCATGACGTCCCTATCAGCCTCGTCCGCCGGACCGGCGGGAAATCCCTTAGTCCGGCTGACGACACACGCCGTTTTCCTGATGCCCTGTCGGGAAAGCCCAGGAAAACGGCCTATGCCGCCGAAAACGCAAAAACAGCCGTGCCGGCGGCGGGAAGACCCCGCCGCCGGACGACCGAAACAACCGACAGAGTCGGCAATTTACTTGATCTCGACAGTGGCACCAGCCTCTTCGAGCTGCTTCTTGATCTTGTCGGCCTCTTCCTTGTTCGCGCCTTCCTTGACGGTCTTCGGCGCGCCCTCGACGAGGTCCTTGGCTTCCTTGAGGCCCAGACCGGTGATCGCACGGACTTCCTTGATCACGTTGATCTTCTTGTCACCCGCGCTGGCGAGGATGACGTCGAAGTCGGTCTTCTCTTCAGCAGCCTCAGCAGCGCCACCAGCGGCGCCACCGGCGACCGCAGCCACGGCGACCGGCGCCGCGGCGGAGACGCCCCACTTCTCTTCCAGCATCTTGGCCAGCTCGGCAGCCTCGATGACGGTCAGGCTGGACAGGTCTTCAGCCAGCTTGTTCAGATCGGCCATTTCATACTCTCCTAAGCTTGAACTTCAGTAATCGTTGTAGAAAGGACGGTTTGCACCGTCTTAACCCTGTTGGGCCTTGGCGTTGAGCACGCGGGCAAGCTGAGCCGCGGGCGCCTGGACGACGCCAGCCAGCTTGGTCGCCGGGGCCTGCAGCAGGCCGACGATCTTGCCGCGCAGCTCGTCCAGCGACGGCAGGGTGGCCAGATTCTTGATGCCATCGACATCGAGCATCTGGTTCCCGAACGCGCCGCCCACGATGGTCAGCTTGTCGTTCGCCTTGGCGAAATCGACAGCCACCTTCGCCACTGCCACCGGGTCTGCCGACGTGCTGATAGCCGTCGGGCCGGTGAACAGCGCATCGAGCTGCTCAAATTGCGTGCCCTTCAGGGCGAGACGTGCCAACCGGTTCTTCGTGACCTTGTAGCGCGCGCCGGCCTTCCGCATCTTGGCGCGAAGGTCCGACACTTCGGCGACGGTGAGGCCCGACTGACGGGTCACCACGACGATGGCGGTTTCGCTCAAGGTACGGTTCAACTCGCCGACCAGCACTTCCTTTTCGGTACGGTTCAACGGTCGTCTCCGCTCTGATCCGCCGCGACACGTCCCCGAAGGAACGGGTGTTGGCGGATGGTTCACTCAAGGTCCGGACAAAGCCGGACCCGGCTTGTCTGTCCTGAAGTTCAAGCCGTTCGAAAACGGTCTCTCCCCCCATCTATGCAGGATGATTAAGCCTCCCGGTTGCCCGGTCGGCGCCTGCAGTCTCGGACAGGTCGGCAGCGGGCGAACCCGCCGCCTTTACCGCCCGGCCGAAGCCGGACGGAAACGCTTTATACCGCCGGCTTACGCCGAGACGGTGGCCACATCCAGCTTCAGGCCCGGCCCCATGGTGGAGCTGAGCGAGATCTTCTTGATGTAGGTGCCCTTGGCGCCCGCCGGCTTCGCCCGGCTGACCGCGCCGACGAAAGCCTTCAGGTTCTCCAGCAGCGCCTCCTCGGAGAAGCTGACCTTGCCGATGCCGGCATGGATGATGCCCGCCTTCTCGACACGGAACTCCACCTGGCCACCCTTCGCTGCCTTCACCGCCTCGCCGACATTCGGCGTGACCGTGCCCAGCTTCGGGTTCGGCATCAGGCCGCGCGGACCCAGCACGCGGCCGAGCTTGCCAACCACCACCATCATGTCCGGCGTGGCGATCACGCGGTCGAAATTCATCTCACCGGCCTGGACCTTCTCGGCCAGATCGTCGTCACCGACGATGTCGGCGCCGGCGGCACGGGCCTCTTCAGCCTTGTCGCCCTTGGCGAACACCGCGACCCGCACGCTCTTGCCGGTACCGTTCGGCAGCGAGATCATGCCACGGACCATCTGGTCGGCATGACGCGGATCGACGCCCAGATTCATCGCCACCTCGACGGTCTCGTCGAACTTCGCGCTGCTGGCGCCCTTGATCAGCTTCAACGCCTCGGCGGCGTCATAGGCCTTCAGGCGATCGACGCCCTCATAGGCCGCAGTCATACGCTTTGCCTGCTTCGCCATCGTCTTACTCCGTCACCTGGATGCCCATGGAGCGCGCCGAACCGACCAGCATGCGGCAAGCCGCATCGACGTCGTTCGCGTTCAGATCCGGCATCTTCTTTTCAGCGATCTCGCGCAGCTGGTCCATGGAGACCGACCCGACGGTGCCCTTGCCCGGAGTCGAGGAGCCCTTCTGCAGCTTGGCGGCCTGCTTGATGAAGAAGCTGGCCGGCGGCGTCTTGGTGACGAAGCTGAAGGTACGGTCAGCATAGGCCGTGATCACCACCGGCGTCGGGGTGCCCGGATCCACGCTCTGCGTGGCCGCGTTGAAGGCCTTGCAGAATTCCATGATGTTCAGACCGCGCTGGCCGAGGGCCGGACCCACGGGCGGCGAGGGATTGGCTTTACCAGCCGGAATTTCCAGCTTGATATAGCCGACGATCTTCTTTGCCACTGTCTAACCTCCTTGAAGGAAGGAGCGTGGTGCGGGCATGGCGGCCCTCCCACGCGCGAAAACGCCCCGCGCCGAAGCGCGAAGCGGAAAACCCGTCAAACTTTCTCGACCTGGCCGTATTCCAGATCGACCGGCGTCGAGCGCCCGAAGATCGACACCGCGACCTTGAGGCGCGCGCGCTCCTCGTCCACCTCTTCAACATAGCCGTTGAAGGAGGTGAAGGGACCGTCGGACACCCGCACCTGCTCGCCCACCTCGAAGGTGATCGACGGCCGGGGGCGCTCCACGCCCTCCTCGACCTGGCGCAGGATACGGTTGGCTTCAGCCTCGCTGATCGGCATCGGCTTGCCGCGACCGCCCAGGAAACCGGAGACCTTCGGCGTGTTGCGCACTAGGTGCCAGGTCTCGTCGGTCAGGTCCATGTTCACCAGCAGGTAGCCGGGCAGGAACTTGCGTTCCGCGCTCACCTTCTGGCCACGGCGCATCTCGACCACTTCCTCGGTCGGAACCAGCACATCGCCGATCAGATGGTCCAGCCCCTTGCGGACGGCCTGCTCCTTGATCGACTGCGCCACCTTCTTCTCAAAGCCGGAATAGGCGTGCACGACGTACCACTGCTTGGCCACGATGGTCAGCCCCCCAACCCGAGAATCTGTCGCACGCCAAAGGCCAGCACCTGATCGACCAGGAAAAAGAAAATCGCCGCCACGAACACCATCACCAGTACGGTGACCGTCGTGACTGCCGTTTCCTTCCGGGTCGGCCAGGTGACCTTGGCCATTTCCTGACGCACCTGCCGCACGAATTGCGCGGGAGAGGTCTTCGCCATGCAGAACCGCTCTCGTTAACGTAAAAACAAACTACGCCGCAGCCACACGTGCCCGGCGCACCGACTCCGATCAGAACGATGACCCGCCAGAATGCTGGCAGGAGTGGAGGGGCTCGAACCCCCAACCCCCGGTTTTGGAGACCGGTGCTCTACCAATTGAGCTACACTCCTAGGCACATCGCCATCCCGTTCGGGACGGCAAAGACCGGGCCGGAAGCCCAGTAGCACCGGTTCGGAACCTGTCGTCGCCCTATGTCAAAGGGCGCAAATATTGATCCGAACCGGCACGCGCGTCAAACACTTCCTGCAACTCCCTGAATTTACGGGAGGTTTGCGGAAGGTTTGACGCCCGGGCTCCGTCTTACTCGACGACCTTGGCGACGACGCCGGCGCCGACGGTGCGGCCGCCTTCGCGGATGGCGAAGCGCAGGCCCTCAT
>NZ_JAKUSO010000069.1:0-16122 GCF_022449305.1 Oceanibaculum sp.
TGCACCAAGATGCCGGTCGGGATGTGGGTGATGCGGATCGCGCAGTCGGTCTTGTAGACATGCTGACCGCCCGCACCCGAGGCCCGGTAGGTATCGATGCGCAGGTCCTATTCCTGGTATTCGACCTCGATCTCGTCATCGACCACCGGATAGACCCACACCGAGGAGAAGCTGGTGTGACGCCGGGCCTGCGAATCGAAGGGCGAGATACGCACCAGCCGGTGCACGCCGCTTTCATGCTTCAGCCAGCCATAGGCGTTCGGGCCGGTGATCTTCAGCGTGGCCGATTTCAGCCCGGCTTCTTCACCCGCACTCTCTTCCAGCCATTCGACCTTGTAGTCGTGCTGTTCCGCCCAGCGCGTGTACATGCGCGACAGCATCAGGGCCCAGTCCTGCGCCTCGGTGCCGCCAGCGCCAGCATGCACTTCGAGATAGCAGTCATTGCCGTCCGCCTCGCCTGACAGCAGGCTTTCCAGCTGCTTCTTGGCCGCCATCTCACGCAGGCGCTGCAGCGCCTTCTCGGCCTCGGCGACGACGTCCTGGTCGTCCTCCATCTCGCCGAGTTCGATCAGCTCCAGCGTGTCGTTCAGCTCCCGCTCGATGGAGTGGTAGCCTTCGATACCCTTTTCCAGCTGAGTGCGCTCGCGCAGCAGCTTCTGGGCCTTCTCGCTGTCGTTCCAGAGGTTGGGGTCGGCCGTAAGGGCATTCAGCTCGTCAAACCGGGAAACCGCACGATCCCAGTCAAAGATGCCTCCTCAGCAGCGCCAACGAGTCTCTGATCTCGTCGGCGACCGCTTGAATTTCCGCGCGCATCGCGTTCTCCAAGTCCAATCGGTTCAAATCATTGCGCCGGCGTCATGCCGGCGGGAGCGCCCTTAATACAGGCCGCCGAGGCCGGTCGCAACCGGAGCGGCACTGTCGCCGGGCGCTTCGCTGACGCCGGGCACCGGCGGCATGTCCACCTGTCCCGGTTCCGGCGCAGTGCCGGGGCGGAACGCTTCCAGGATCACAGCACCGCCATCGCCGGACCGCGCCAGCTGGCCCGACGAGGCATCAATGCGCACGAACTGCACGCCGGGCGGCACGCGGAACGGGATCGAGGGCTCACCCTCCAGCGCTTCGGCCATGAAATCCTTGAAGATCGGCGCCGCGACCGTGGAGCCAGACTCGCGCCCGCCCAGCGTGCGCGGCTGGTCGAAACCAACGAATACACCCACCGCCAGGTCCGGCGAGAAGCCGACGAACCAGGTGTCGAAACTGTCGTTGGTGGTGCCGGTCTTGCCGGCCAGCGGGCGGTTGAGCTCGGCAATGCGCCGCCCGGTGCCGCGCAGCACGACCCCTTGCAGCATGGAGGTCATCTGATAGGCGGTAACCGGCGAGACCACCTCCTGGCGCTGGTCGGGAATCTGCGGCACGCTCTGCCCGTCCCAGCCTTCAACCAGACAGCCCTCGCAGGGCCGGGCATCGTGACGGTACAGCGTCTGGCCATTGCGATCCTGGATGCGGTCGATCACATGCGGCGTGATCCGCTTGCCGCCATTCACGATCATGGCGTAGCCAGCGGTCATTCGCATCAGCGTCGTCTCCCCCGCGCCCAGTGACATGGAGAGCAGCGGCTGCAGATCGTCCATCACACCGAAGCGGCGGGCGTAATCCACCACTTTCGGCATGCCGACCATGGCGGCAAGCCGCACCGTCATCAGATTGCGCGACTTCTCGATGCCGACGCGCATCGGCTGCGGGCCATAGAATTCGTTGGAATAGTTGGAGGGCTTCCATTTCGGCAGCCCCGGCCCCTGATCCAGCACGATGGGGCCGTCGATGATGACGGTGGCAGGCGTGAAGCCGCTGTCCAGCGCCGCCATATAGACGAAGGGCTTGAAGGAGGAGCCCGGCTGCCGGTTGGCCTGGGTGACCCGGTTGAACTGGCTTTCGTCGAAACTCCAGCCGCCGGTCATCGCCAGCACGCGGCCGGTATGCGGGTCCATCGCCACCAGCGCGCCCTCGACCTCGGGCACCTGGCGCAGGGCGAAATTCCCGTCCGAGACGGCCTCGACAGCGATTACATCGCCGACCGCCAGTACGTCACCGGCGCGGCGCACCTCCGGCCCCAGCTTCTGGTCCTCCTGCCAGGGCCGCGCCCAGCGCAGCTCCGAGAACGGCACCGTGCCAGGCGCACCATCGGTCAGGCCGATCGTGGCCCGGTCATTGGCGACCTCCAGCACGACGGCCAGCCGCCAGGGCGCCAGGCCGGCCGGCGTCTTGATCCCCGCCAGGGCAATCTGCCAGTTGCCACGCACATCGATGCGGTCGATGGGACCGCGCCAGCCATGCCGGCGGTCATAGGCGACAAGACCGTCCCGCAGCACGCGGTCAGCGATGCTCTGCAGCTTCGGCGAGATCGAGGTGCGGACCGACAGGCCGCCGCCATAGGCCCCCGCCTCACCGAAACGGTCCACCAGCTCGCGGCGCACTTCCTCGGCAAAATAATCCGCAACCGTGAACTGCTCCGCATCGCGCCGCCGCATCATCAGCGGCTCGGCTATCGCCGCCTCGGCTTCGGCGGCCGAGATATGGCCATTCTCCAGCATGCGCATGATGACCCAGTCGCGCCGGGCCTTCGCCGCCTCATGATGGCGGACCGGGTGATAATTGCTGGGCGCTTTCGGCAAGGCCGCCAGATAGGCTGCCTCGGCGACGGTCAGATCGTCCAGCGACTTGTTGAAATAGTTCAGCGCGGCCGCCGCGACGCCATAGGCACGGTTGCCGAGGAAAATCTCGTTCAGATACAGCTCAAGAATGCGTTCCTTGCTGAAGGCCTTTTCCATCCGGAAGGCCAGCATCGCCTCCTTGATCTTGCGGTCGATGGAAACCTCGTTGGTCAGCAGGAAGTTCTTGGCGACCTGCTGCGTGATGGTGGAGGCCCCCACCGGGCGCCGGTCGGAGCCGAACTGCTGGAGATTCTGCACCACGGCCCGCAGGATGCCCTGCACATCGATGCCGGGATGTTCGAAGAAATTCTTGTCCTCGGCCGACAGGAAGGCATTAACCAGCCGCTTGGGCATCGCCTCATAGGGCACGAAGACCCGGCGTTCCGTTGCATATTCGGCCAGCAGGCGCCCGTCGCCGGCATGCACGCGGGTCACCATCGGCGGCTGGTAATCCGCCAGCTGCTTATAGTCCGGCAGATCCTGGCTGTAATGATGCAGGGCGAAAGCCACGCCCGCCGCGCCGACAATCGTCAGCAGCAGTGCCAGGCCCGCCAGATATCCAAGAAACCGTGTCATTTTCCTCCGAGGCCCGTCTTCCCGTGCCCGTTTTAGGCACCCGCTTTCCGGCACGGGCCGCCGCTATTATGTCACAACGTCCCGTCCCTGGCCGCCGTTCCCGCATAATCGGGCGCCTGCCAGGTTTCCGCCCATCCCTTCTCAGGAACGGCTGACGCTGTCCTTGAAAGCAAAAAACGCGTCGATGCCGCCGGCGATGCCTCGGGCCAGCTTCTCGCGATAGCGCGCATCGCGCAGGTTGCGCTCATCCACCGCATTCGACAGGAATCCCAGTTCCACCAGTACCGAGGGTACATCCGGTGCTTTTAACACGGCGAATCCGGCGAAACGATGGCTGCGGCGCAGCAGTGGTGCCACCGGGTCCAGCTCCTTCAGCAGCATGGCCGCGAACCGGGCGCTGTCATTCATCGTCTCGCGCTGCGCCAGGTTGATGAGGATGTTGGTCACCTCGGGGCTTTCGGTGGACAGGTCGATCCCGCCGATCAGGTCGGCCTTGTTTTCCTTCTGCGCCAGCGCCTCGGCCTCAGCGTCGGAGGCGGTTTCCGACAGCGAATAGACCGACAGGCCGCGCAGCCCCTTGTTCTTGATCGAATCGGCATGCAGCGAGATGAACAGCTCCGCCCCCTCGCGCCGCGCAATGGCGAAACGCTCGCGCAGGCGCACGAAGATGTCGCGCTCCCGGGTCAGCAGCACATGGTACTTGCCCGACCGCTCCAGAATCTGCTTCAGCTGCTTGGCCATCGCCAGCGTGATCTCTTTCTCATAGATGCCACTGACGCCGATCGCGCCCGGATCGACACCGCCATGGCCGGGATCAATCGCCACCACCCGCTTGCCGTCGGCGCGGCGCGGAGTCTCGGCGAAGGGAATCGGCGGCGGCGCCTGGGGCGTTGCGGGCGCCAGGCTGCGCCGCGCCGCCATGCTGGCGCGCGAGGCAGCCATGAACTGCTCCGGCGAACTGGGGGCCACATCGATCACCAGCCGGTGATGCGGCGTCTCGCCCGGCGGCAGCAGGAAGGCCTCCTGCACTGCAAAGGGGCGCGCCATGTCCATCACGACGCGCGACACGCCCGGCTGGAACAGGCCGTAGCGCAGGCTCTGCACCTGCTGGCCGCTCTTGCCCGCAGGCATCTCCTCGCTCAGCTTCCAGTCGATCTCCGGCAGGTCGATGACCAGCCGGTAAGGATCGGGCAGCAGGATGATCTGGAACTCGACCGCCTGGGTCAGATCGAAGACGATCCGGGTCTTGTCCGGGTGCTGACCGACCCGCATGCCGGTGACGGAAGGTGCCGCCACCGCCGCGTTCGTGACCGCTGCAGCAACCAGAAAAACCAGCAGGATCAGGAAGTTGTATATGAAAGACCGCGCCGCGCGGCTGAGCCCGGCAGCGGTGGAGATAAGCGTGCAATGGGTTCCGGCCAGCTTGGCGAACATCTAGCGCCTCAGCGTCAATTCACCACAAAATCTACATCAACTTTATGAGAGAGATCAATTCAAAACGCCAAATTCCGTTATTTTTTCGTTGCTTGCGGGATTTTCTTACAGTGGTGACAATTCCGTTGTGGCAGACCGGCCCGCGGATTATTGTGTACACGCAAATTCCCGCTGTCTGTCGCGCCCCCGCTTAATCATTGGACGTGACGGCGTCGCGATCGGTTGGTCAGGTAGAGTTCTTTTGCTCCATCGCCTCCGATGCGAGGCGCTCAGGACAATCAGGCGGAGAAAATGTGGAACCCTGGGGCCCCCGCCCTTGCCCTGCTTTACGCGAGGCTTGGCGGGTTGGCCGACCGGCTATCCTTCTACTGGCCGCTTCATCATAGCGCCGTTCGGGATAGGGATGGCCCAGGCTGGCCCCGCTGATTGACCCGCAAGGGTCAGACTTTAATTGCCGCGCCGGCGCCGCTGACCCTGAAAAGGTTACGGTTAGCCTAGGCGCGCCCGGAGAAAGATATATGACGAAGCGTATGCTTATCGACGCGACCCATTCCGAAGAAACCCGGATGGTCGTGCTAAACGGCAATCGTCTTGAAGAGTTTGATTTCGAAACCGCTGCCAAGCGCCCCCTGAAGGGCAATATCTACCTCGCCCGCGTTACCCGGGTCGAACCCTCGCTGCAGGCGGCGTTCGTGGAATATGGCGGCAACCGCCACGGCTTCCTGGCCTTCAACGAAATCCATCCCGACTATTACCGCATCCCGATCGCCGACCGCGAAGCGCTGGTCAGCGAGATGGAAGCCGAGCGCGAGGAACACGCCAACGGCAATGGCGATTCGGTCGAGGTGCTGGGCGGCGACGATGTCGAGGAAGTGCAGCGCCGGCGGCCCAACCTGTCGCGCCAGTACAAGATCCAGGAGGTGGTGAAGCGCCGCCAGATCATGCTGGTCCAGGTCACCAAGGAGGAGCGCGGCACCAAGGGTGCTGCGCTGACCACCTTCCTGTCGCTGCCCGGCCGCTATTGCGTGCTGATGCCCAACACCTCGCGCGGCGGCGGCGTCTCCCGCAAGATCACCAACGTCAACGACCGCAAGCGCCTGAAGAAGATCGTCGAGGAGCTGGAGCTGCCCGACGGCATGGCGGTCATCGTGCGCACCGCCGGGTCGGAGCGCTCCAAGGCCGAGATCAAGCGCGACTTCGACTATCTCATCAAGCTGTGGGACGACATCCGCGAGCTGACGCTGCAGTCCAACGCACCATCGCTGATCTATGAGGAGGGCAACCTCATCAAGCGCGCGCTGCGCGACATCTACGACAGCGAGATCGAGGAAGTGCTGCTGGAGGGCGAGGAAGGCTACAAGAGCGCCAAGGCCTTCATGAAGGACCTGATCCCCAGCCACGCCCGCAAGGTGCAGCAGTACAAGGACCCGGTCATCCCGCTGTTCCAGCGCTATCAGGTGGAAAGCCAGCTGGACGCGATCCACAGCCCGACCGTGCAGCTGAAGTCCGGCGGATACATCGTGATGAACCAGACCGAGGCGCTGGTTGCCATCGACGTGAACTCCGGCCGGTCCACGCGTGAGCGCAATATCGAGGAAACCGCCTACCGAACCAATCTGGAGGCGGCGGAGGAAGTGGCGCGCCAGCTTCGCCTGCGCGACCTGTCCGGCCTGATCGTGATCGACTTCATCGATATGGAGGAGAATCGCAATCAGCAGGCGGTCGAACGCAAGCTGAAGGAGGCGATGAAGAACGACCGGGCGCGGATCCAGATCGGCCGGATCAGCCATTTCGGCCTGCTGGAACTGTCGCGCCAGCGGCTGCGCCCCAGCGTGTTCGAGACCGCCAACCAGCCCTGCCCGCATTGCGGCGGCACCGGCTATATCCGCTCCACCGACACCACAGCGCTGCATGTGCTGCGCGCCATCGAGGAAGAAGGTATCCGCCAGCGCGCGTCGGAAATCGCCGTCTATGTGCCGACCCAGATCGCCTTGTACATCTTGAACCAGAAGCGTGCCGCCCTGGCCCAGATCGAGGCGCGCTACAGCTTCCAGGTCATGATCGGCAGCGACGACACGCTGATCCCGCCCGCCTTCCGCCTGGAACGGGTACGCCAGCGCAGCGCCGAAGAGCAGGCCGCCCTTGAGGCCGCCGCACCGGTCCGCATTGAGGCCCCGGCCGAAATTGACGAGGATGAGGACATCCTTGAGCAGGACGAGGCCGCCGAAACCCAGGACGAGAACCAGGACGGCACCCAGGAGGGTGAAGCCCGCGAGGGCCGGCGCCGCCGGCGCCGCCGGTCTGGCCGGGGTGGTGGCCGCGATGGCGAGCAGCGTCAGGTGGCGTCGGACGAGAGCGCCGAGACGGCTGACGGCGACGAGGATGCCGGCGAATCGGAAGATACCGGCACGCCCACTGGCACGCCCACTGGCGAAAAGCTGAGTGCGGAAGAGGAAGAACGCCAGCGCAAGCGGCGCCGGCGGGGCCGGCGTGGCGGGCGGCGGCGGCGGCGTACGCAGGAGGAGCAGGATAATCTTGCAGCCTCCGGCGAGACTGCCGACTCCGAGTCCGATGCGGATTTTGCCGATGAGGCTCAGCCTGTCGCAGCTGTTTCTGACGCACCGGCAGAGGTTGCCCAGGAAGCAACTGAAACCGAGAAGCCCAAGCGCAGCCGCCGCAGCCGCAGTGCCAAAAAGCCTGCCGAGGTAACCGCCGAGGCACCGGCAGAGTCCGAAGCGGCTCCGGCGGTGGAAGTTGCCCCGGAGGCAGAAGCGCCGGCCAAGCCGAAGCGCCCGAGCCGCCGCAAGCCGAAGGCCGAAGCTGTGGCCGACGAGATGGTTACGGCGGAAGCAGTAACGGTCGAAACGATCACGGTCGAATCCGCCGAGGCTGCTGGCGCGGAGAAGGCGAAGCCGGCACCGCGCAAGCGCACGCCCCGCAAGGCGGCGGCGAAGCCGGAAACCGCCGAGGCCGAGAAGCCGAAGCGCACCCGCGCCCCCCGCAAGCCGAAGGCAGCCACAGCGAACGCGGAAGAAGTCGCTTCCCCGAGCGAGGCCGCCGCTTTGACGGTGGAAGCAGCGGAAGCCGCCACACCTGCCGCCACACCGGCCGCTGGGACCGTCATCGTCGAGGTCGGTCAGGCGGAGACCAAGGAAAAGCCGGAGGAACCGGCAAAGCCGGCAAGGCGCGGCTGGTGGAGCCGTGCGGTCGGCCGCTGATCTGAAATTCTCATAACTTTAAGACAAAGACTCCCGGGATAATACTCCGGGAGTCTTTTTTGTTTTGTTTAAAATTTTCGGAAAAACATTTGCCGCGGCAATAAAAAACTTATGAACTTTACTCTGAAATAATATCCCCATTAATATTTCGTCAATCTTTTGGCCAAAGGATGAGAGCGCGTCAGATAGAAGGCGCGCCAAAGATAACCTGCCAAACAGCGACCTAATCAAAACGATCCCACCGCCGGCGTCTCCCCCCTTGTCGCCATCGACCGAAGAGTCCGACCCATGAAAGCCCTCGACAACCTGAAGGTTTCGACCAAGATTTCCGCGAATTCCGGTCTGATCCTGCTACTGCTTCTTGCTTGCAGCGGCGTAACAATCTACGGGCTGATGACGGCCAAGGATTATTTCTCGGATTATCGCAACCTGACCGTCCAAACTGTCAGCGCCGCACAGGTGCAGACCTATATGCAGACCGCCCGCATCGGGGTTACCGGCTTTGTCCTGAACGGCAACAGGCAATCGGCAGGAATGGTTGCCGAAAACGTGGCGCAAGCCCAGGAGAGCATCCAGCAGATCCTCAACCGGATCGAGGACCCGGCCATCACCGCGCGGATGGAGGGTGCGGCCAGCCAGATCCGCTCCTACGGGCAGACTTTCCAGACGCTGCTGCCGATGCAGGAACGCCGGGAACAGCTGACGCAGAAGATGCTGGAACTGGCGGAAAGCGCCAGTGCGGCGCTGAACGGCATGATGACCGGCCTGCAGCAGGAGTTCAACGCGGACGGCGTGTTCATGGCCAGCCAGGCGATGCGCCAGCTGATGTTGGCGCAAAACCAGGCCAACCTGTTCCTGTCGGAGAATGGCAGCAAGCAGGTGGATGCGGTCGCCGAACATCTGGGCAAGCTGAAGGAATCCATGGTCGGCCTGGATGTCATGGTGTCCAGCACCGAAGGCCGCCAGCATTTCGACGCGCTGAGCGCGGCCATCCCCCAATATGAGGCGGCCTTCAGCGAAGTCGTCGGCGTCACCCTGCGGCGCAACGCCACCATCGCCCACCGGCTGGATCGCATGGGCCCGCAGATCGCCAGCGATCTCGACCAGATCAAGGATGACAATGCCGCCCAGATGCGCACCATCGGCGCGGCCGCCCTTGCCGCGATCGACAACTCCTTCATCGTCGGCGCGGGCGTTTCCGCCTTTGCCCTGCTCGTCGGCATCGCCCTGTCGCTGCTGATCGGGCGCGGCATCGCCCGGCCCATCGTCGGCATGACGCAGGCCATGACAGCCCTGGCCGCCGGCGACAAGGAAAGCGAGATTCCCGCCCAGAACCGCAAGGACGAGGTCGGCCAGATGGCTGGCGCCGTCCAGGTGTTCAAGGAGAACATGATCCGCGCCGACGAGATGGCGGCCCAGCAGGCCGCCGAGCAGCAGGCCCGCGAGAGGCGCGCCAAGGCCATCGAGCAGATGACCCAGGATTTCGATGCCGCCGTCGCCGGGGTTCTGGCCCAGGTCGGTGCCGCCACGGCGGAATTGCAGTCCACCGCCTCCTCCATGTCGGCCACGGCGGAGCAGACCAACCACCAGGCCGGTGCCGTCGCCGCGGCCTCCGAACAGGCCGCCGCTAACGTCCAGACCGTCGCCGCCGCCTCGGAGGAACTGTACAGCTCGATCCAGGAGATCGGCCGCCAGGTCAGCCAGTCCTCGACCATCGCCGACAAGGCGAGCAAGGATGCGCGCAAGACCAACGAGCAGGTGGAGGCACTGGCCCACGCCGCGCAGAAGATCGGCGAGGTGGTCCGGCTGATCCAGGACATCGCCGAGCAGACCAACCTGCTGGCGCTGAACGCCACCATCGAGGCGGCCCGCGCCGGCGAAGCCGGCAAGGGCTTCGCCGTGGTGGCGTCGGAGGTGAAGTCGCTGGCTACCCAGACCGCCCGCGCGACCGAGGAGATCGGCCAGCAGATCGGCAGCATCCAGACCGAGACGAGTTCGGCCGTCTCCGCCATCCGCGAGATCGGCCAGACCATCGCGGAGATCAACGACATCGCCGCCAATATCGCGGCCGCCGTCGAGGAACAGGGCGCGGCGACGCAGGAAATCTCCCGCAATGTGCAGGAAGCGGCGAAGGGCACGCAGGAAGTGTCCACCAACATCGTCGGCGTCACCCAGGCCGCGGCCGAAACCGGCCAGGCTGCCGATCAGGTGACCCATTCCGCCGGCAATGTCGCCAGCCAGTCGGAAGAGCTGCGCCTGGCCGTGGAAAACTTCCTGAAGGGGGTCAGGGCCGCCTGAACGGGCTGCACCCGCAAACAGAAAAAGGCGCCGTCACCGGCGCCTTTTTCATATCAGCGGAGGAAATCGCCGATCCTCTCCGCCGCCTTCGCCACATCCTCCGTGGCGCCGGCATAGGACAGGCGGACGAAGCGGTTGCCCCGCGCCGGGTCGAAATCCACGCCGGGCGTCAGCGCCACCCCGGTCTCTGCCAGCAGCCGCCGGCAGAATTCCGCACTGTCATTGGTGAAGCGCCCGACATCGGCATAGATGTAGAAGGCACCGTCGGCCCGCGAGAACTCCGTGATGCCGGCCTTCGGCAGCGCCTCCAGCAGGATGTCCCGGTTGCGCCGGTAATTGGCAACCAGCGCGTCCAGCTCCTCCGTGCAGTCGAACGCCGCCACTGCCGCATGCTGCGACAGGGCGGAGGCGGAGATGAACAGGTTCTGCCCCAGACACTCGACCGGCCGGACCATATCCTCCGGCAGCACCAGCCAGCCCAGCCGCCAGCCGGTCATCGAGAAATATTTCGAGAAGCTGTTCACCACCACGGCACTGGCGGAGCTGGCCAGCGCGGTTGTCGCCCGCGCCTCGAACTCGATGCCATGATAGATCTCGTCGGAGATCAGCCGGATGCCCTGCTCGTCGCAATAACGGGAAATCTCCGCCAGCCCCTCGGATGACACGATGCTGCCGGTCGGGTTAGCCGGGCTGGCCAGGATCAGCCCGTCGATGCGGCCCTTCTCCTGCATCTCTCGCAGCAGCGGCACGGTCGGCTGGTAGGCGCTGTCCGGCCCGGTCGGGATTTCCACCGGCTCCAGCCCGAGCGCCACCAGGATGTTGCGGTAGGCGGGATAGCCGGGGGCGGCCAGCGCCACCCGGTCGCCCGGCTCGAACGCTGCCAGGAAGGACAGGATGAAGCCGCCGGAGGAACCAGGCGTGACAACGATGCGCGCCGGATCGACAGAGACGCCATAGCGCGCCCGGTAATGCTCGGCCAGCCTTTCGCGCAGGGGCAGGATACCGAAAGCATCGGTATAGCCCAGCAGTTCGCTGTCGATGGCGCGCTTGGCCGCTTCCAGCACTTTGGACGGTGCCCCGGTCGAGGGCTGACCGATTTCCAGATGCAGCACATCGGCGCCGGTGGCCGCGCGCTCGTTGGCGGCGCGCATTACATCCATGACGATAAAGCCGGGAATCCGCCCCCGCTTGGCGATCTTCATACGCTGTTCCTTGTTCTTACGATCGGTACGCTTCGAATCCGTCAGCCGCCGCTGGCGGCAAGCCCATAGCCACGCGGATCGGTGGCACGGATGCATTGCGGGTTACCCGGCAGGCCCTGCGGACAATGCGCCGCCTGCACCCGGCCGAAATGCCGCCCCTCTTCCAGCCGGTAGCCGCGCGCGGCAAGGTCGGCACGCACCGCCTCCGGCAGGGTCTTCTCATACCAGAGCGTATGGGCGGTACCGCCCAGATGCAGGCGCGGTGCGGCGACCGCCTGATCCAGCGGCATTTCCGCCTGGACCGCATCCAGCGTCACGCGGACCAGCGCGCTGGTGGCGGAGAAGCCGCCGCTGCCGGTGCCGGTGAAATAGACATTCTTGCTGTTCTCGTTGAACACGATCAGCGCATGGCCGACCGGCCCCAGCTGGCCGGCGGGGGCCGGCGGTGGCGCCACGATGAAACCGAGGCCCGGCACCTTGCGCAGCGTGCCGAACGGCGTATTCATGGTGAAGCTGCAGGCCACCATCTGGCCGGCACGGTCATAGGTGACGATGCCCGCCGCCCCCGGTCCGCCATGCGCCGGCGCGGAAAGCGGCAGTTCCGCCGTGTCCCCGTCAGCCTTGGACCGGTCGTAGCCGCGCATCGCTGCCTCAGCCTCTTCCTCGCCCAGCGGGCGGACCTTGCCATCGGCGCGAATCTGGTCGGCGACCGCCCGGTGCGCGCGCAGGCTGGCGTCGGCCAGCAGATGCGGACGGTCGGCGGGGGCCGCAGCGGCATAGGAACGGCCATCGGTCAGCAGCCGCCACAGGCTGCCGGCAATCGCCCCATTCACCGAATCGGTGCTGGCCAGCACCACCTTATGGACGCCGAGTTCCAAACCGCCATGCGGGCGCCAGCGCGGCACATAGGCCTGCAGCGCCGCTGGCGGCAGGCTGCCGCCGCTCTGCTCGATGGCGACGGAAAGCTCGCGCGCCATCCGGCCGGTATAGAGGTCGCCGATGCCGACCTGCCGCAGCCGGCCCAGCGTTGCGCCAAGGTCGAGCTGGGTCAGCGGGTCGCCTTCGCGAACCAGTCGACCTTGCGTCACGAAATTCTGCCGCATGTCGGGAATCTGCGAGATGGCGCGCCCGGCAAAGGCCACATCCTCGGCCAGCGCGCGCGAGACCGGCTCACCGAAACGCGCCAGGCGCTCGGCCGGCAGGATCAGCTGATCGATCGGCAGGCGGCCATAGCGCGCATGCAGGGCGAACACGCCGCGTGGCGCCGCCGGGATCGCCACGGCGTTCTGTTCGGTGCCGGAGGCGACCGCCGGGAATTCCAGCGCCTCGCCGACATTGGCGCGCCGGTCATAGACCGCGCACGCACCGCCGCCGCCAAGCCCGACCGAGGAGGGCAATGTCACCGACAGCGCGAAATAGCCGGCGACCGCCGCATCTGCGGCCGTGCCGCCCGCCGCCAGCACGTCGCGCGCGACCAGCGCCGCCCTCGGTTCCCCCGATACCGCGCCACCAACGAAGTCCGGCGCGATGAACTGCGTCGTTTCCTTGCCGCCGCAACCGGCCAGAACGCCCAGAGAGCATGCCAGGCCCATGGCCGCGGCTATCGGACGACGCCAGGCGGTCAGTGACAGCATAATCTCGAAAACCTTTCATTGACGGGAGGGACTGCCCCGCTTACTTACCAAGGCGGGGCGAGGAGAGACGCTACAGTGCTTCACAAATTCCGCGTTCTGGTCGCCATAATCCTGTCGGTCGTCATAGCGGGTTCGCCGCTGCCGGCGGCGGCAGCGGGCATGAGCCTGATTCGCGACACGGAAATCGAAAATACCATCCGCGACTATGCGACGCCACTGTTCGCAGCAGCCGGGCTGCAGCCGGACAATATCCGCATTTTCATCGTCAACAGCGACGACATCAACGCCTTCGTTGCCGGCGGCCAGAACCTGTTCCTGAACACCGGCCTGCTGGTGCGCTCCGACACCCCCAACCAGATCATGGGGGTCATCGCGCACGAAACCGGCCACATTGCCGGCGGCCACCTGGCCCGGCTGCAGGACGAGTTGCGCCGCGCCAGCATCGCGCAGATCCTGTCGATGGTGCTGGGCGCCGTCGCCGTCGCCGCCTCCGGCCAGGGCGAGGCCGGCATGGGCGTCATGGTCGGCGGCTCGGAAATGGCGCGCCGTGTGCTGCTGCAATATAACCGCAACCAGGAACAGGCGGCCGATCAGGCCGGCGTGAAATATCTGGATGCCATCGGCCAGTCCAGCCGCGGCATGGTGGAAATCCTGGAAAAGCTGAGCGGCCAGGAAATGCTGCTGGCCAGCCGCCAGTCGCCCTATGTGCGCAGCCACCCGCTGACCAGCGAGCGCATGACCTTCGTGCGCAACCACATGGCCAATTCGCCCTACGCCGATGCGCCGCCCCCCGAGGGCTTCCCGATGCGCCACAAGCGCATGGTGGCGAAGCTGCATGGTTTCATGCATCCCCCCGGCCGGACGCTGATGGAATATCCGGAAAGTGACACCAGCCTGCCGGCGCGCTATGCGCGGGCCATCGCCTATTACCGCATCCCGGACCTGAACCGCGCCGTGCCCGCCATCGACGCGCTGATCGCCGAGCATCCCGACGATCCCTATTTCCATGAGCTGAAAGGCCAGATGCTCTATGAAAATGGCCGCGTCGCCGAGGCGCAGAAGGCCTATGCCGAGGCCATCGAGCGCCTGCCCGACGCGCCGCTGATCCGCGCTTCCCATGCCGAGACGCTGCTGGCCCTGAACCAGGAGGATCACACCCGCCGGGCGCTGGCGGAACTGCAGCAATCAGTACGCCAGCAGCCGGAAAACAGCCGCGCCTGGCGTCAGCTCGCCATCGCCCATGGCCGACTGGGCGATACCGGCCTCGCCGCCCTGGCGCTCGCTGAGGAGGCGCTGCTGACCGGCCAGCGCCAGACCGCGCGGCAGCAGGCTCGCCGCGCCCAGGCCCAGCTTCCCGCCGGATCGCCGGGCTGGCTGCGCGCCGAGGATATCGAGACCACGACGCGGCGCGACGCCGAACGCTGACCGCACGTCATCCTGACCGTGGACAGGGCGCCCCCTGCCCCGCATAGTCGGCACGCCGCTTAGGGAAAACAAAAAGGAGAAAGCCCGGTGGGTCGATATACGGCGAACTCTCGTTTAGCCCTCGCTCTGGCCGTGCTGGCGCTGGCCGGTGCATTTCTGATGATGGCAGGCGCCCCCGTCCGGGCCGACACGCCGAAAACGGATGCCGCCCCTGCGGCTACAAAGGCACCGGCTGGCTTCGACGCGACGCAGAAGCAGGCCATCGAGCAGATCGTCCGCGACTATCTGCTGGCCAACCCGGAAGTGCTGCGCGACGCCCTGATCGAGCTGGGCAGCCGCGAGAAGGCTGCGGCCGAGGACCAGCGCAAGCAGCGCATCGCCGATCTGCGCGCCGAGCTGGAGCGCCAGCCGGATGATCCCGTGCTCGGCAATCCCGACGGGGCGATCACCATCGTCGAGTTCTTCGATTACCAGTGCGGCTACTGCAAGGCGATGAAGCCGGTCATGCAGAACATCCTGGCCAGCGAGAAGGATGTCCGCGTGGTGATGAAGGAATTCCCGATCCTCAGCGCGGTCTCCGTCACGGCAGCGCGCGCCGCGCTGGCCGCCCGCGCGCAGGGCAAGTACCAGGCGATGCACGACCGGCTGATGGGCTATCGCGGCCGGCTGAGCGATGAAGCGGTCTTCGCCATCGCCGGCGAGGCCGGGCTGGATATCGAGCGGCTGAAGTCGGACATGCAGGCGCCGGCGGTGGCGGCGGTGCTGGAGCGCAACCAGCAGCTGGCCGAACGTCTGGAGATCAGCGGCACGCCCAGCTTCATCGTCGGTGAGACGCTGGTTCCCGGCGCCGTGAACGAGGAAGGGCTGCGCAAGCTGATCGCCGAAACCCGGGCAAAGCTGTAAGGCAGTTAGTGCACCTCCGTTGCCTCTGGCGACGGGCATGCTATAAACGCGTCAATTCTGAAACAGCCGAGAGCAGCCGCGCGCGTGACCGACCGCCCCGAGATCATGATTCTGAACGGGCCGAACCTCAACATGCTGGGGGTTCGCGAACCGGCGATCTATGGCCGCGAGACGTTGGGCGATATCGAGGATGCCTGCCGGGCCATGGCCGAGGATCTGGACCTCGGCATCGATTTCCGGCAGTCCAACCACGAGGGCGAGCTGGTCTCCTGGATTCACGAGGCGCGCGACAGTGCGGACGGTATCGTCATCAATGCCGGTGCCTATACCCACACCTCGGTTGCTATCCTGGATGCGCTGACCCTGGCCGAACTGCCGGTCATCGAGGTGCATCTGTCCAACATCTACAAGCGCGAGAGCTTTCGCCATCATTCCTACATTTCGCCGGTGGCGCATGGTGTCCTGTGCGGCTTCGGCGGTCAGGGCTATGTCCTGGCGTTGCAGGCGATGGCGCGTATCATCTGCCAAACGGAGGAGTAAATGTCTAAGGAAAACGTGAAGATCGACGCGGCGATGATCCGCGAAATGGCCGCCCTGCTGAACGAGACCGGGCTGGGCGAGATCGAGTACGAAACCGGCGAGGTGCGCATCCGCGTGGCCAAGCCGGGGGCTGCGGCCATGACCGCGATTGCCGCCCCCGCGCCGGCGGCCCCGGCCGCTG
>NZ_JAKUSO010000007.1:0-79611 GCF_022449305.1 Oceanibaculum sp.
CGGCCGATGGCGGCCAGCGCCAGCGCCAGATTGACCGAGGTGGTGGACTTGCCGACACCGCCCTTGCCGGACGCCACGGCGATGATGGCGCGCACTCCCGGCACCAGCGGCTTCGCCTGGGCCGGCTGCTGCCCCGGCTGCTGCGGGGCGTGCGGATGCCCATGCGCGTGGCCATGGGCATGAGGAGCCGTACCGCCAACACGGCTGCCGACCGCCGGCTTGCCGCCCAGCGGCCTAGGGGGGGGCGACGGGCGCGGCAGCGGGAGCAGGTGCGGGCTGGGCGGGGCCACGGGCGCTGTGCGCGGTCAGCGCGGCGGTCACGCCGGCAACACCCGGCAGCGCCTCGACGGCCTTCTGGGCCTCCTGCCGCAGGCCTTCCAGCTTCGGGCCGCGCGCCGGATCGACCTCGATGGCGAAGCTGACGCGGCCGTCCTGCACGGACAGGCCGGTCACCATGCCGAGCGACACGATATCCTGCCCGCGATCCGGGTCGCGGACGGACTTCAGCGCCTGCAGGATCTGGTCTTCGGAAATCTGAACCATGATGTTCTTCTTTATGCGTTAGGTGGCGGTTTGGCCTACTGATATCACGGCTTGGGTGCGGTTGGACAAGCCCGCCGGTCATACCAATATGGTTTGGCCTTCAACAAGCGGTCGGATTGGCCTATAAGCCGGGTCCGAAAGTCCCGCAGGAAATGCTGATAGAGATGAACCCCGCCACCAATATCGACCGGAGCGTACTGCGCGGCATGCTGATCGCCGTCGCGGCGATGATCGTGCTGGTCAGCGCGTCGAACTATCTGGTGCAGTTTCCGCTCAGCGACTGGCTGACCTGGGGCGCGATCACCTATCCGGCGACCTTCCTGGTGACCGACCTCACCAACCGCGCCTATGGGCCAAGGCGGGCGCGCCAGGTGGTCTATATCGGCTTCGCGCTGGCGGTGATCTGCTCTCTGTGGCTGGCGACGCCGCGCATCGCGCTGGCCTCGGGCAGCGCCTTCCTGGTGGCGCAGCTGCTGGACGTCCATGTGTTCGACCGGCTGCGCGGCGGACGCTGGTGGCAGGCGCCGCTGGCCAGCTCCTCCATCGGCTCGGCAGTCGATACCGCTTTGTTCTTCACGCTGGCCTTCGCCGGCACCGCCGTTCCCTTCGTCACGCTGGCGCTGGGCGATTTCGCGGTGAAGCTGGCGCTGGCCCTGCTCTTCCTCTCCCCCTTCCGCCTGCTGATGGCGGTGGTGCGGCCGATGGGGACCGCGCGCCCCTCGTGAAGGTCGATCTCTTCGATTTCCACCTGCCGCCGGAGCGGATCGCCCAGATGCCGGCCGAACCGCGCGATTCGGCGCGGCTGCTGGATATTCGCCCGGACCGGCGCGGCGATTGCGGTGTGCTGGACCTGCCGTCCCTGCTGAATCCAGGCGACCTGCTGGTGTTCAACGATACCCGCGTGATCCCGGCGCGCCTCAACGGCCATCGCGGCGAGGTCGCGGTCGAGGTGCTGCTGCACAAGGCGGAAGCCGATGGCACCTGGCTGGCCTTCGCGCGGCCCGGCAAGCGGCTGAAACCCGGCCAGACCATCCGCTTCGCAGATGATTTTGCCGCCGACATCCTGGAAAAGCGCGAGGGCGGCGAGCTGCGGCTCAGCTTCACCGGCGCATCCGACCTGCTGGAGGCGCTGAAGCGCCATGGCTCCATGCCGCTGCCGCCCTATATCCGCGGCGGCAAGGCGGAAGCGGCGGATGCCGAACGCTACCAGACCATCTATGCCCGCGAGGAAGGTGCGGTTGCCGCGCCCACCGCCGGGCTGCACTTCACCGACCGGCTGATGGCGGCGCTGGCCGAACGCGGCATCGGCACCGCCTTCCTGACGCTGCATGTCGGCGCCGGCACCTTCCTGCCGGTGAAGGCCGACGATACGGAAGACCACCGGATGCATGCCGAATGGGGCAGCATCGACCCCGAGACCGCCGCGCGCATCACCGAGACGAAGCGCCAGGGCGGCCGCGTGGTCGCGGTCGGCACCACCTCGCTGCGCCTGCTGGAAAGCGCGGCACGGGAGGATGGCACCGTCCCGGCCTTTTCCGGCGACACCGATATCTTCATCACGCCCGGCTACCGCTTCAAGGCGGTCGATCTGCTGATGACCAATTTCCACCTGCCGCGCTCCACCCTGTTCATGCTGGTCTCGGCCTTTGCCGGGCTGGAGCGCATGCAATCGGCCTACAGCCATGCGATAGAGGCCGGCTATCGTTTCTATTCCTACGGTGACGCATGTCTGCTGCATCCCAGCCGGTAGAATTCGGCTTCCAGCTCCTCGGCACCGATGGCGCGGCCCGGCGCGGCCGGGTGACGACCGCGCACGGCACCATCGAGACGCCCGCCTTCATGCCGGTCGGCACCGCCGCGACGGTGAAGGCGATGCGCCCGGAATCGGTGGCCGAGACAGGCGCGGAAATCCTGCTGGGCAACACCTATCATCTGATGCTGCGGCCGGGCGCGGAACGCGTCGCGGCGCTGGGCGGTCTGCACAGATTCATGAACTGGCCGAAGCCGATCCTCACCGATTCCGGCGGCTTTCAGGTCATGTCGCTGGCGGGGCTGCGCAAGATCGAGGAGAAGGGCGTCACCTTCCGCTCCCACATCGACGGATCGGCGCATTTCCTGTCGCCGGAACGCTCGGTCGAGATCCAGCATCTGCTGGATTCAAACATCACCATGGTGCTGGACGAATGCACCCCGCACCCGGCGACGCATGAACAGGCGCTGTCCTCCATGGAGCTGTCGATGCGCTGGGCGCAGCGTTCCAGGGACGGCTTCAAGAAGCGCCCCGGCTATGGGCTGTTCGGCATCGTGCAGGGCAGCGTCTATCCCGATCTGCGGCAGCGTTCGGCGGAAGCGCTCGCATCCATCGGCTTCGATGGCTATGCGGTGGGCGGCCTCGCGGTCGGCGAGGGCCAGGAGATCATGTTCCGGGTGCTGGAGGAGACGGTGCCGCACCTGCCCGCCGACCGGCCGCATTACCTGATGGGCGTCGGCAAGCCGGCGGATATCGTCGGCGCGGTTCAGCGCGGCATCGACATGTTCGATTGCGTGCTGCCGACCCGCTCCGGCCGCACCGCGCAGGCCTTCACCGCGCGCGGCACGGTGAACCTGCGCAATGCCCGGCATCAGGACGATCCAAGGCCGCTGGAGGAAGGCTGCCCCTGCCCGGCCTGTACCTCCTACAGCCGCGCCTATCTGCATCATCTGGTCCGGTCGGAGGAAATTCTCGGGCTGATGCTGCTGACCTGGCACAATCTGGCCTATTATCAGCGGCTGATGGCGGGCCTGCGCGCCGCCATCGAGGCCGGGTCGCTGGATGATTTCGCAGAGGATTTCCACGAGAGGCAGGCCGGCGGGGATATCCCGGCGCTATAGGGAGACGAGGACCATGACCGACAGTATCTATAGCGGCCTGACGCAGCTGGGACAGGCGACCGGCCTGCCGGACAGCCCGGAGAAGGCCGTGCTGGAGACGGTGCCGAACCCGCAGGGGGAAGTGCGCTACATGGTGCGCTTCGTGGCGCCGGAATTCACCTCGCTCTGCCCGCTGACCGGCCAGCCGGACTTCGCCCATCTGGTCATCGACTATGTGCCGAAGGACCGGCTGGTGGAGAGCAAGTCGCTGAAACTGTTCCTCGGCTCCTTCCGCAATCACGGCGCGTTCCACGAGGATTGCACGGTCTCCATCGCGCGCCGGCTGGTTGACGTCATGCAGCCGGAATGGCTGCGCATCGGCGGCTACTGGTACCCGCGCGGCGGCATCCCGATCGACGTGTTCTACCAGACCGGCCCGGCGCCCGAGGGCGTGTGGATACCCGATCAGGGCGTGCCCCCCTATCGCGGCCGGGGATGACCGAAGACCTCAAATCCCGCATCCGGGAGCAGGCGCTGGCGCTGGGCTTCGACGCCGTCGGTTTCGCGCCGGCGCAGCTCAGCAATCAGGTGCGGCAATGGCTGGCCGATTTCCTGGCCGAGGGCCGGCATGGCGATATGGGCTGGATGGTCGAGAAGGCCGACCGGCGCGGCGACCCGCAGGTGCTGTGGCCAGAGGCGCGCAGCATCGTCGTGCTGGGCATGAATTACGGGCCGGGACGCGACCCGCTGGCGATCCTCGGCCACCCGACGCGCGCCGGTATCTCCGTCTATGCCCAGGGGCGCGACTACCACGATCATGTGAAGAACCGGCTGAAGGCGCTGGCGCGCTGGATGGCGGAGGAAATCGACAGCGGCGTGAAGGTGTTCGTCGATACCGCACCGGTCATGGAAAAGCCGCTGGGCCAGCAGGCAGGCCTCGGTTGGCAGGGCAAGCACACCAACCTTGTGTCGCGCGGTTTCGGCTCCTGGCTGTTCCTCGGCGAGGTCTATTCGACTCTGGACCTGGCCCCCGACACCTCCGAGATCGACCATTGCGGCAGTTGCACAAGCTGCCTTTCCGCCTGCCCGACCGATGCCTTTCCGGCGCCCTATCAGCTCGATGCGCGGCGCTGCATCTCCTACCTGACCATTGAGCATAAGGGCGTCATCGACCGGGAATTCCGCGCCCCCATGGGCAACCGCATCTATGGCTGCGACGATTGCCTCGCCGTCTGCCCCTGGAACAAATACGCAAGGCCGACCGGGCACGAGGCCTTCCTGCCGCGCGCCGAGCTGATGGCCCCGCGCCTGGCCGACCTCGCGCAGCTCGACGATGCCGGCTTCCGCCAGCTCTTCTCCGGCTCGCCGGTGAAGCGCATCGGCCGCGACCGGTTCGTGCGCAATGTGCTGATCGCGATTGGCAACAGCGGGTCTCAAGCACTTGTACCGATTACGGAAAGCCTGCTTTCAGACAGCTCCCCGCTGGTGCGCGGCATGGCGGTCTGGGCGCTGTCGCGGCTACTCGATGCCGACCGGTTTGCGGGTTTGCGTGACAGGCATCTGCCCGACGAAACGGATGAAGACGTCAGGGAGGAGTGGCTGGAGTGTTGACCTCCCCTTTTTGTCATTGCCGGGCTTGACCCGGCAATCCAGAGGCCACCTTCTGAGGCGTTTCAGGCAGAGCACCGCCCCTGGATGCCCGGATCAAGTCCGGGCATGACAGAAGAAGAACAGCGTGAAGGCCAATCCCGTTGACTCCTCATCCTCCCGCCCCTATCTTCCCGGTCAGCGCCGATTTGAGCATCAGCTTGCGGGCGCTTTACAAATGCAGCTAAAGCGTCGGCCCCGATCCGCCCAGCTTTGGCTGCGGCGGATTTTTTTTTGACGAGCATGCGGAGACGGATCATGGATGCGACCACCCTGAAGGCCCTGCAGGCGCCGCTGAAGGCGCAGTACAAGGACCAGCCGGATGCCGCGAAGATCACCCTGAAGGCCGACGGCAAGCTGGGCGAGGAAGCCATCACCTGCTCCGTCGATACCGGGCGCGCGCTGGTCGAGGCCGGGCTGCATCCCGCCACCGGCGGCGACGGCCTGTCCGCCTGCTCCGGCGACATGCTGCTGCAGGCGCTGGTGGCCTGCGCCGGCGTCACGCTGAAGGCGGTCGCTACAGCGCTCGGCATCGAGATCCGCGAAGGCACGGTGAAGGCCGAGGGCGACCTGGACTTCCGCGGCACGCTGGCGGTGGACCGCGAGGCGCCGGTCGGCTTCACCGATATCCGCCTCTCCTTCGATATCGACACCGACGCGAACGAGGAGCAGCTGGCCAGCCTGTTCAAGCTGACCGAGCGCTATTGCGTGGTGTTCCAGACCCTGAACAACAAGCCGGTGCTGGCGGTCAGCCACACGGTGAATGGCAAGGCCAAGGCCGCCTAACAACAAAATTCAACTGTGCAATTTTTCTGATTGACGGCACAGAAACTGTAGATTAAAAAGACGACATAGCGCCGATTTGAGGCTCAGCTTGCGGGGCGCTTTATAAATTCTGCTAAAGAGAGCGGGCAAATCCGCCCGGCTCTGGAGCCGAGGCGGATTTTTTTCGTCCCGGAGCTGGACCAGACGGACCCCACTCTTCCGAGCCTCCTTACCTGCGCCGCTGGCGCACACGCAAGGAGAGCAAGAATGACCATCAAGATCACCCGCCGCACCTTCAAGCTCGGCAGCATCGCCGCCGCTGCCCTCGCCCTGACCGTTGGAGCAGGCGCCGCCCAGGCCGCGCCGGAGCGCATCGGCCTCGACTACGCCTATTACAATCCGGTCAGCCTGCTGCTGAAGGACAAGGGCTGGGTCGAGGAGGAGTTCAAGAAGGACGGCATCGACGTCCGCTGGGTGCTGAGCCTGGGCTCCAACAAGGCGCTGGAATTCCTGAATGGCGGCTCCATCCAGTTCGGCTCCACCGCTGGCGGCGCAGCGCTGGTCGGCAAGGCCAACGGCAACCCGATCAAGGCGATCTACATCTATTCGCGTCCGGAATGGACCGCGCTGGTCACCGGCAAGGACAGCGGCATCAAGTCTGTCGCCGACCTGAAGGGCAAGCGCGTCGCCGTGACCCGCGGTACCGACCCGCATCTGTTCCTGCTGCAGGCGCTGAACCAGGCCGGCCTTACCGAGAAGGACATCAAGCCGGTGCTGCTGCAGCACCCCGATGGCGGGCGCGCGCTGGTCAGCGGCCAGGTCGATGCCTGGGCCGGCCTCGACCCGCACATGGCCAAGCATGAGCTGCAGGAAGGTGCCCGGCTGTTCCACCGCGACCCGGCGCTGAACACCTATGGCGTGCTGAATGTCCGCGAGGATTTCGCCACCGAGAATCCGGAAATCGTCGAGCGGCTGCTGGCCGTCTATGAGCGCGCCCGCAAATATTCGCTGGAGAACCCGGACGAGCTGCGCGGCTACCTCGTGAAGGCCGCCAAGGTCGAGGATGAGATCGCGAAGAAGCAACTGGGCGAGCGCACCGACCTCGCCAACCCGGTGATCGGCGAGGAGCACCGCAAGGCGCTGACTGCCGCCGGCACCGTGCTGCGCGAGATCGGCGTGCTGAAGGCTGATACCGACGTGCCGGCGCTGGTGGCCGACCTGATCGACGACCAGTACATCCAGCGCGTCAACCGGCAGCAGGCGGCGCAGCGATGACCGCCGAGGTCTATGACCGCGACACCGCGAAGGCGGCGGCTCCCTCGGGGGCCGCTGCTTCTCCGCGCAAGCGCAACCCGCTGGCGGCACTGGCCGGCACCAAGGGGCTGATCGTTCCCCTGTTGCTGCTAGCCGGCTGGGCGGCGCTGTCCTGGACCGACGTGTTCGCGCCCAATCTGGTGCCAAGCCCGGAAGCGGTGCTGGAAGAAATCTCCGCCCTGTGGGCCAGCGGCGAGCTGACCAGCCATATTGGCGTCACGCTGACCCGCGTGCTGTTCGGCTTCCTGGCCGGTACGGCGGCGGCGACGCTGCTGGGGGCCGTCACCGGCTATTCCCGCACCGCGCGGGAGCTGCTGGACCCCACCCTGCAGGCACTGAAGGCGGTGCCCTCGCTGGCGTGGGTGCCGCTGTTCATCTTGTGGTTCGGCATCTTCGAGGCCTCCAAGGTGACGCTGATCGCGGTTGGCGTGTTCTTCCCGATCTATCTGAACCTGGTCGAGGGCATTCAGGGCGTTGACCGCAAGCTGGTCGAGGTGGCGAAGCTGAACCGCTTCAGCCGGCTGGATCTGGTGCGCCGGGTACTGCTGCCGGCCACCCTGCCCTCCTATGTGGTCGGCCTGCGCGCCGGTCTGGCGCTGGGCTGGATGTTCGTCATCGCGGCCGAGCTGATGGGGGCGAGCGAAGGCCTCGGCTATCTGATGGTCGATGGGCAGATGACCGGCCGCCCGGCGGTAATCGTCGCCAGCCTCATCCTGTTCGCCATCGCCGGCAAGCTGACCGACGCCGTGCTGGCAGGGGCCACCCGCCCGTTCCTCGCCTGGCAGGACGGTTTCGGCGCCAAGAAGGGAGCGCACCATGCTCGCAATCGATAGTCTCGCCAAGCATTTCCCGAACGGTGTCATCGCGCTGAACGATGTCGATCTGGCCATCGACCAGTCGGAGATCGTCAGCCTGGTCGGCACCTCGGGCTGTGGCAAATCCACCCTGCTGCGCATCCTGTCCGGGCTGGAGAGCGCCAGCCATGGCCGCGTCGCCATCGATGGCGATCCGGTCAGCGGCCCGCACCCGGAAATCGGCATGGTGTTCCAGGAAGCCCGGCTGATGCCCTGGCTGACCGTGGCCGACAATGTGCGCTTCGCCTTGAACGGCGAGGACAAGGCGAGCCAGGACCGCAAGATATCCTCTGTGCTGGCGAAGGTCGGGCTGGCCGATTTCGCCGGGGCTTATCCGCGCCAGCTGTCCGGTGGTATGGCGCAGCGCGTGGCGATTGCCCGCGCGCTGGTGCGCCGGCCCTCCATCCTGCTGCTCGACGAGCCGTTCAGCGCGCTGGACAGCTTCACCCGGCTGCAACTGCAGGATCACCTGCTGGAGCTGTGGCGCGAGGAGCGCTTCACCATGGTGTTCGTCACCCATGATGTCGAGGAAGCCGTCGCGCTCAGCGACCGCATCGTGGTGATGCGCGGCAATCCCGGCCATATCCACGCTGAATTCGCGCTCGACCTGCCACGCCCGCGCAGGCGCACCGACAGCGATTTCCAGCACTGGAAGGAGAAGATCGTTCAGGCGCTGGATCTGTCGTAACCCCTTTCCATCCTCCCGGGTCCTTTCCTGCCCCGGTCCGATGCCCCCGGTTTTCATGAGGGGGTCCCGGACCGGGGCTTCTTTTTTCCTTGACCGGATAAGGCCAGATACAATTTACAGTCATGTGTGAGTGATTTTTATAATTCACAAATAAATACAGGATTATTATATGCCCGCCCCGCAATCGGTCCTTGCGCTGATCGGCAACACGCCGATGGTCGAAGTCACCCACTTGGATACCGGCCCCTGCCGGCTGTTCCTGAAGCTGGAGAGCCAGAATCCCGGCGGCTCCATCAAGGACCGCATCGGCCTCTCCATGATCGAGGCGGCGGAGCGGGAGGGAAAGATCGCACCCGGTAAGACCACGCTGATCGAGGCGACCGCCGGCAATACCGGCCTGGGTCTGGCGCTGGTGGCGGCGCAGAAGGGCTATCGGCTGCTGCTCATCATCCCGGACAAGATGAGCCAGGAGAAGATCAACCATCTGCGCGCGCTGGGGGCGGAGATCGTCATGACCCGCTCCGATGTCGGGCGCGGTCATCCGGCCTATTACCAGGACATGGCGGAGCGGTTGGAGAAGGAGATTCCCGGCGGCTTCTGGGTGAACCAGTTCGCCAACCCGGCCAACCCGCTGGCGCACGAGACCGGCACCGGTCCGGAAATCTGGGCGCAGATGGATGGCGACATGGATGCGATGGTCTGCGGCGTCGGCTCCGGCGGCACGCTGTCCGGGCTGGGACGCTACTTCAAGAAGACCGCGCCGAATGTCGAGATGGTGCTGGCCGACCCCAAGGGTTCGATCCTGGCCGAGGCCAGCCGGTCGGGCCATATCGGCGAGGCCGGCTCCTGGCTGGTCGAGGGCATCGGCGAGGATTTCATTCCGCCCAATTGCGACCTCGATCTGGTCGGCACGGCGATCACCGTCGATGACCGGGAGGCCTTCGCCACAGTGCGCGAGCTGCTGATGAAGGAAGGCATCCTGGCCGGCACCTCGTCGGGAACGCTGATCGCCGCCGCCCTGCGCTATTGCCGCGCCCAGACCAAGCCGAAGCGCGTCGTCACCTTCGTCTGCGACAGTGGCAACAAATATCTCTCCAAGGCCTATAATGATTTCTGGCTGCAGGATCAGGGGCTGACCGCGCGCGAGAAGACCGGCGATCTGCGCGACCTGATCGCCCGGCAGGCGGTGCGCGGCGAGGTCGTAAGCGTGGAGCCGGGCGACACGCTGCTGACCGCCTATGGCCGCATGCGGCTCTACGATATCTCGCAGCTGCCGGTGCTGGCCGATGGGCGCCTTGCCGGCATCCTCGACGAGAGCGACCTGCTGCTGGCGACGCACGACAACCCGGACGGCTTCCGGCGGCCGGTGTCGGAGGCCATGACCAGCCGCCTGGAAACCGTCGCGCCCACCGCCAAGATCGCCGACCTGATGCCGATCTTCCGCAAGGACCATGTCGCCATCGTGGTCGAAGGCGAGAAATTCCTCGGCCTCATCACCAAGGTCGATCTCATCAACCATCTCCGTCAATCGGTGGCCTGAACAATGACCCAGAACAAGACCAACCGCGCCGGCTTCGGCACGCGCGCCATCCATGCCGGCCAGGAGCCGGATCCGACGACCGGCGCCATCATGGTGCCGATCTACGCCACCTCGACCTATGTGCAGCAGAGCCCCGGCGTGCATAAGGGCTACGAATATTCGCGCAGCCAGAACCCGACCCGCATGGCGCTGGAAGCCTGCGTCGCCGATCTAGAAAATGGCGAGGCCGGCTTCGCCTTCGCCTCCGGCCTTGCCGCCATGGGCACGGTGCTGGAGCTGCTGGACAGCGGCAGCCATGTCATCGCCATGGACGATCTCTATGGCGGCTCCTACCGGCTGTTCGAGAATGTGCGCAAGCGCTCGGCCGGGCTGGAATTCTCCTTCGTCGATCTGTCCGACCCGGCGGCGCTGGAAGCCGCAATCCGTCCGAACACCAGGATGGTCTGGGTCGAAAGTCCGACCAACCCGATGCTGCGGCTGGTGGATTTCCAGGCGATAGCCGCCATCGCGAAGAAGCATGGCCTGATTGCGGTCGCCGACAACACCTTCGCCTCGCCCTATGTGCAGAAGCCGCTGGATCACGGTTTCGACATCGTCATCCATTCGATGACCAAGTATCTGAACGGCCATTCCGACATGGTGGGCGGCGTCGCCGTGGTGCGCGAGGGCAGCCCGCACCGCCAGCAGCTCGCCTATCTGCAGAACGCCATCGGCAGCGTCGCCGGCCCGTTCGACAGCTTCCTGGCGCTGCGCGGGCTGAAGACGCTGCACCTGCGCATGGAACGGCACTGCGCCAACGCGCTGGCCATCGCGCAATGGCTGGAGGCCCACCCGAAGATCGAGAAGGTGGTCTATCCCGGCCTTGCCAGCCATCCGCAGCACGAGCTGGCGAAGCGCCAGATGATCGGCGGCTTCGGTGGCATCGTCACTGCCGTCATCAAGGGCGGGCTGGACGAGAGCCGGCGCTTCCTGGAGCGCACCAAGCTTTTCGCGCTGGCCGAAAGCCTGGGCGGCGTGGAGAGCCTGATCGAACATCCGGCGATCATGACCCATGCCTCGATCCCGCCGGAGATCCGCGCTGAACTCGGCATCTCCGACGGGCTGGTGCGGCTCTCCGTCGGCGTCGAGGATCTGGCCGACCTGCTCGCCGATCTGGAAAACGCTCTGGCGTAGGAAGGACGTCTTTCTCCACCCGTCACCCCTGCACTCGTTGCGGGGGTCCAGGTTTTCGCTTGCTGGATCATCTGTCGAGCAGGCTGAACCCTGGATTCCCGGCACAAGGCCGGGAATGACAGCCAGTGCGTAGTGGCGACAGACTATGGTGGTCCTGCCCCCTCACCCGGCTCGCTGGCGCTCACCACCCTCTCCCGCAAGGGGGAGAGAGTTTTAATCGCGTTCTCATTTTCTCTTTCCCTCTCCCCCGGAGGGAGAGGGTTGCGCAGCCTTGTGAGCGAAGCGAACTAGGCGCAGCTGGGTGAGGGGGATTGGAGGGATACCTGTTCGCCCCCCTCTCCGCCCGGAACAGGGCAGGCGCGCGGAGATGATGGTTGCGCGCAAGGCAAAGCGGGTTCTTACTGAAAAAAACGCCCGCATTCTCAAGATTCAACGCCAATGCCGCCTTCCTCCGCCAGCCGCACGCAAGCCGTCTGGGTCGCCCTGTCGCCGCTGCTCTTCACCTTCCTGTGGAGCACCGGCTTCGTCGGCGCGAAATTCGGCCTGCCCTATGCCGAGCCACTGACCTACCTGCTGCTGCGCTTCCTGCTGGCGGCGGCGCTGCTGGTGCCGATTGCCCTGATGTTGAAGATCAGCTGGCCGAAACCGCATGAAATCAAGCATGTCGCATTGGTCGGGCTGCTGGTACAGGGCGTCTATCTGGGTGGCGTGTTCATCGCCATCCATCATGGCGTACAGGCCGGCGTCGCGGCGCTCATCGTCAGCGCGCAGCCGATTCTGACGGCCGCCCTGGCCGGCCCGATGCTGGGCGAGAAGGTTACCCGTCGGCAATGGCTGGGCCTGTTGTTCGGCCTGGCCGGTGTCGCCGCCGTGATCGTGGAGAAGATCGACACCGCCAGCGCCAGTGCCGCCTGGGCGACGCTCTATACGGTCGCCAGCCTGCTCGGCATCACGCTGGGCACGCTGTACCAGAAGAAATACTGCCACGGCGTCGATGTGGTCGGCGGCAATTGCGTGCAGTTCATCACCGTGATCTTCGCCTTCGGCCTCGGCGCGCTGCTGTTCGAGACGAATGTGGTGCACTGGACCGGCGAGTTCGTCTTTGCCCTGGTCTGGCAGTCGGTCATCCTGTCCATCGGCGCCACCACCCTGCTCTATGTGCTGATCAAGCGCGGCGCCGCCTCGCAGGTCGCCAGCCTGTTCTATCTGGTGCCGCCCTTCACCGCGATCCTGGCCTGGCTGATGTTCGGCGAGACCTTCGGCATCTCCGCCATCATCGGCATGGTGCTGGTTGCCGTCGGCATTATCCTGATCCGCACCAATGGCAGCGGCAGGAGGCGCCCGGCATGAGCGACATGCAGCCCGGCGACCAACCGAGACAGCCCTCCTCCCCGGAGACCCGCAAGCGCGCCTTCAAGCTGCTGTTCTTCAGCCTGACCTGCCTCGGCATGGGACAGTCGCTGATGTTCGCCAACCTGCCGCCGATTGCCCGCGAGCTGGGATTCTCCGAATTCCATGTCGGCGCGATCTTCATGGTTTCCGCGATCTTCTGGGTATTCTGCGCGCCGATGCTGGGCCGCCGCAGCGACATCTGGGGCCGCCGTCCGGTCATTCTGGTCGGGCTGATCGCCTACGCCACCTCCACCGCCGCCTTCGGCTTCATCATCCAGATGGCGCTGTGGGGCTGGCTGACCGTCATTCCCGCCGTCGTGCTGCTGGTGCTGGCGCGCATCCTCTATGGCGGGCTGGGGGCCGGCACCATCGCCGCCGGCCAGGCCTATGTCGCCGACCGTACCAGCCGGGCGGAGCGCGTGCGCGCCGTGGCCGGCATGAATGCCGGCTTCAGCCTCGGCGTGACCGTCGGCCCCGGCGTGGGGGCGGCGCTGGTGGTGTTCGGCCTGCTGATGCCGTTCTACGGCATCGCCCTGCTGGCGCTGGTCAGCGCCGTATCGCTCTATCTGATGCTGCCGGAGCAGACCCCGCCCAAGGGCCAGACGATGCGGCCACGGCTCAGCCCGTTCGACCGGCGTGTGTGGCCCTTCCTGCTGGCCAGCATCATGATCACCACGGTGCAGGCGCTGACGATCCAGACCGCCGCCTTCTATTTCATGGATGTGCTGGGGCTGGCCGCCGCCGAGACGGTGCAGTATGTCGGCGTCGGGCTGATGGCATCCGCCATGGCCGCCGTGCTGGCGCAGCTTGCCATCATCCCGCGCCTGAACCCCTCGGCGCAGTTCCTGATGCGCATCGGCTGCGTCATCGGCATTGCCGCCTACACCATCTTCCTGCTGGCCGACAGCTATGGCCCGCTGGTGTTCGCGCTGGTCGTCTCCGGCCTCGCCTTCGGCCTCGCCCGCCCCGGCATCGCCGCCGCCGCCTCGCTGTCGGTGCGGCAGGACGAGCAGGGATCGGTGGCCGGGCTGGTTGGCGCGACGGGGGCGGCCGGGCATGTGATCTCACCAATCTTCGCCATGCCGCTCTACAAGCTGGACCCCAGCCTGCCCTACCTCGCAGGCGTGATCCTGTTCGTGATGTTCGGCCTGATGGTCATGCTGAACGGTACCATCCGGCGCGCCGGCCGCAGCCTCGCCGAGGAGGGCCAGGGCGGCCCCGACAGCCCGACCAGCCTGTAGCAGGAAAGAAGTGCCCCGGCACTTAACGAGCGTATCTCAGTTTGAAATGCTGGCGTTCGGTTTTCCTGTTCCGTCATTCCCGCACTTGTTGCGGGAATCCAGGCCTCGGCCCGCTTCGGCCTCGCCTGAGCAGGCTGAAATCTGGCCCCCCGGTACAAGACCGGGGGTGACGGCCTGAGTGTAAGGCACCGAAAGCACGTCGCTGTTTAATACTGAGATAGTTTCGGCGAACGCCATCGCTTGACAGCCGGAAGCACGGGCCCTATACGAAGGCCCTCCGCCGCCAGACGGCGGGCCTAACGGGCGGTTAGCTCAGCGGGAGAGCACACGCTTCACACGCGTGGGGTCACTGGTTCAATCCCAGTACCGCCCACCATTCCCCCTCCGGAAATTCAATCAGGTACGCTGCACGATGCAGCCATACCACCCGAGGCCGGCATAGGTCTCATAGCCCGGCGTCAGCGCAAAGCCGACCCGGCCGCCGGCATCGTCCCGGTAATGGCCGCTGCGTGCCGATCCGGTGTTCAGCCGCAGCGTCTCGCTCAGGATGCCCTTGCCGTCCGAGGAGGCGATCACCCGGAAGCGGTTATCCAGCAGCAGGACGCGGGTATTCTCTGCCTCCTCCGGCGTCAGCCGCACGCCCTTCACGATGGCCTCGGCCTGCGGCCCCCAGTCGAAATGGATGCCCAGCACGCCCAGCACCTTGCCGCGCGCCTCCCCGCCCTCGCGGATCGCCGCCGAATAGGTCGCCACCGGCTTGTTGCCCAGCTGCGGCGATGATGCGATATCGGCAACCGCGTAATCGTCGCCCGTGGCGGTGTTCAGCGCGTCCCGGAACCAGGCCTCGCGCGACACGTCGGCGCCTTTCACATTGTAGGCATCGGGGCGGCCATTGGCGATCACCTTGCCGTTCATGTCGGCGATCCACAGGTCGAGATAGACCGTATAGGCCGACAGGATGACGCCCAGCCGCTTGGCGGCATAGGCGCAGGCCGTGGCTGACGGATCGGCAGCACAATCGACCACGGCGCTGTCGGTCGCCCACCAGCGCACATCGCAGGTGCGTTCGTAGAGATTACGGTCGATCAGCTCCACCGCGTTCAGCGACAGATCGACGAGCCGGTCGCCGCGCATATGATCGACCAGATTGCCGCCCAGCCGCTGCAGCCCCTCGACCCGCTGCGACAGCTCGCTTTCCAGCGTGTTTGAGATCAGCTCGATCTCGCCGGACACCGACTTCACTTCACCGGCCACCACCGCGAAGCCGCGCCCTGCCTCGCCGGCGCGGTTGGCCTCGATCAGCGCGTTGAGCGCCAGGATCTTGGTCCGGCTGGTGATCGCGCGGATTGCCGTGATCTTGTCGCGCGTCAGAGCCGCCAGGTCGGAGGTCAGCTCGATGATCCGTTCCGGCTTGTTATCGTCCCCCGCCGGCATACCATCCTTGGCGCCGATCTTATGATTCTGCATGGTATTCAAGAGAATTCTCCGGGCAAAAGCGCAAAATACGATCTATTGCGGCGCGCCTGGACAGGTTCACCGCAATGCCGGAAGCAGGATTCGTCCCTACAGCCCGCTTCGGGGCGGGCTTTTTCCAATGCATGTTGTCATTGGAATTATTAAACTTTCCTTACCGCGCTGGCTGAAACGAAAAAATTCCACACCCAGGCGGGAGAAAACGCAGGCAAGGCAAGCATTCAACGTATTTCTTTGTTTTTAATCAAGTCGCAAATGCTAGTTTAGGAAACATTTCATCAAGCATAGAGATATGATGTCGAATATGAGCCGATGGTGTGAAAAGCAGGTTTTTCTCTTGAAGCGCGACAAGGGCGCCGCTGATGTCGCGCAGCTATAGCAAGAAAGAAGCCCAGGAAATGCTGACCGCGCTGGAACGCCAGGCGCGGGAAATCGTCATTCTGGCGACCCAGACCGAGAAGAATGTTCATCAGCACAGCTTCCATTCCTACCGGCAGTTCCGCGACAAGATCTCGGAATTCGAGACCTTCGGCATCCTGATCGAGAACCGCCTGCGCAATCTGGAAACCGGACGCGACGAACGGCTGGACGAACAATTCGACGCGCTGAACATCCTGATTTCCAAGGCGGTGCTGCGCACCAGCACGAAATTCTTCCTGGCGCTGAGCAAGAGCCCGGCCCTGCCCATCGGCTCACGCGAGATATTCGTACAGGAATTGCGTAACCTGCATCTGGCGCGGGAAAAGTTGTCGCAGCCGCGCTATGCCCATCTGCTGGACGAGGATGCCGACCGCAACATGAAGGTTGCGGAGAACATCCTGAACGAGATCATCGAACGCGCCCCCAGCCTGCTGAACCTCTAGCCTTTCTCCCCTCCCCGCCGCATCCCGCATTCCTGCCGTGAACGCGTCGGGCTTGCCAGACAGCCCTTCAAGCCGCTACAGGAACCCTAATAAAGAAACGATGCGACCTGGGAGCATCACAGGATGGGAAACCGCCTCAGCGGAAAGAAAACCTTTGTCACCGCCGCCGGACAGGGCATCGGGCGGGCCTCCGCGCTTGCCTTCGCGCGCGAGGGCGCGACCGTCATTGCAACCGATATCAATGCCGCCGCCCTTGAGGCGCTGAAGGCGGAGGCGCCGGGGATCGAGACCCGCCTGCTGGACGTGACCGACAGCGCCGCGGTGCAGGAGGCTGCGAAAGCGGTAGGCGCGGTCGATGTGCTGTTCAGCTGCGCCGGCTTCGTCGCCAACGGCACCATCCTGGAGTGCGAGGAGAAGGATTACGACTTCTCCTTCGAGCTGAACACCAAGGCGATGTACCGCGTCACCCGCGCCTTCCTGCCGGCGATGATCGCCAAGGGTGGCGGCTCCATCATCCTGATGTCCTCGGTCGCCTCCTCGGCGGCGGGCGTGCCGAACCGCTTCGTCTATACCGCCAGCAAGGCCGCCGTCATCGGCATGACGAAATCGATCGCCATCGACTTCATCTCCAAGGGCATACGCTGTAACGCCATCTGCCCGGGCACGGTAGAGACACCCTCGCTGCACGAGCGCATCAACGCCTTCGACGATCCGGTCGCCGCGCGCCAGGCCTTCATCGCCCGCCAGCCGATGGGACGGCTCGGCACGGCGGAGGAGATCGCAGCGCTGGCGCTCTACCTCGCCTCCGACGAATCCGCCTATACGACGGGTGTGGCCCATCTGATCGATGGTGGCCTTACCCTCTGACCCAAATCACGACAGAACAGGGAGTATCATCATGCGTCTCTTGCGCTATGGAGAAGCCGGCAAGGAAAAGCCCGGCCTGCTGGATGCCAGCGGCACGCTGCGCGATCTGTCCGGCCATGTCACCGATATCGATGGCGGGACCATTTCGCCGGACGGGCTGAAGAAGCTGGCAGCCATCGATCCGGCCAGCCTGCCCGCCGTTTCCGGCACTCCCCGCCTCGGCTGCCCGGTCGGCAATATCGGCAAGATCATCTGCGTCGGGCTGAACTATTCCGATCATGCCGCCGAGACCGGCATGCAGGTGCCGGCGGAGCCGATCATCTTCATGAAGGCGACGACCGCCATCAACGGCCCGAACGACACCGTGGTGATCCCGCGCCATTCCAAGAAGACCGACTGGGAAGTCGAACTCGGCATCGTCATCGGCAAGAAGGCGCAATATGTCGAGGAGAAGGAGGCGCTGGACTATGTCGCCGGCTATGTGCTGGTGAACGACATCTCGGAGCGCGAATTCCAGATCGAGCGGCATGGCCAGTGGGTGAAGGGCAAGAGCGCCGACACCTTCGCGCCGATCGGCCCCTGGCTGGTGACCAGGGACGAGGTCGCCGACCCGCAGAACCTGAAGATGTGGCTGGACGTGAACGGCAAGCGCTGCCAGGACGGCTCCACCACCACCATGGTCTATGGGGTGAAGCATCTGGTCAGCTATATCAGCCAGTTCATGACGCTGATGCCCGGCGACGTCATCCCCACCGGCACGCCGCCAGGCGTGGGTGCGGGCATGAAGCCGCCGCTGGTCCTGACGCCCGGCGATGGGATGAAGCTGGGCAGCGAGGGGCGGGGCGAGCAGCACCAGGACGGCGTGGGGTACAAGGGCTGAGGTCTGCGGCTCCGAGCTATAAGGGCCTGTCCGGCGAGGCGCTGGAGCGGGAATATAACCCGCGCCTCGCCGCGCCGGACTTCCAGGCCTATCTCGACGCCCAGGCCAGCCGTGCCACCAGCACCCGTGATGCGCTGGCCGGCTCGCTGGATGTCAGCTATGGCGACGGGCCGCTGCAGACGCTGGACATCTTCCCGGCAAAGACACCGAACGCGCCGGTTCACGCCTTCATCCATGGCGGTTACTGGCGCGGGCTGGACAAGAGCTTCTACAGCTACATCGCAGAGCCGCTGGTCGCCGCCGGTGCCACGGTGGCGATGGTGAATTACGATCTCGCGCCGAAGCTGACCATCAGCGGCATCGTGGCGCAGATCGCGGAAGCGGTGCGCTGGCTGCACGCCAATGCGCGGCAGGTTGGCGGCAATCCGGACAGGCTGTACCTGTCCGGCCATTCCGCCGGCGCGCATCTGGCCGCCATGATGCTGGCGCGCGACTGGGCGGCGGAAGGCCGCCCGGCCGATATCGTGAAGGGGGTGGTCGCGGTTTCCGGCGTCTATGAGCTGGAACCGGTGACGATGCTGAAGGTGAATGCGGAAATCGGCCTGACCGCCGATGAGGCAGCACGCAACAGCCTGGCCGCGAACCCGCCTCGGCCAGTCTGCCCGATTCTGGTGGCTGTGGGCGGCGGCGAGACGCCGGACTGGATCCGGCAATCCGCCGATTTCGCGAAGCTGTGCCGGAAACGCGGGCTTGCGACCGACTATTGGGAAATCGGCCGCGAACATCATTTCTCGATCTGCGACCGCATGGGCGAAGCCAGACATCCGCTGGTCCGCGCCATGCTGGCCCAGATGGGACTTTAGGGCCGCCAGAGCGCCTCATTGCGCCACACCGGTGGCACGATGAGGCTCGCTCCCGGCGCGCTTTTATTGCCGGCGAGGCGAATGGACTGCCAGCCTGTCCGCCATTCTTCGGGTATTTCATAGGGTGGCAGAAGGTGAGTCTCGGGCTGGAAGCCAAAGCGCCCGTAATAACCAGGATCGCCAAGCACAAAAACCCATGAAAAGCCCTGGTCTTTCAATCGTTCCAGGCTGTCGCGGATAAGGGCGCCGCCGATGCCTCTGCCTTGCCATTCCGGTGTTACCGCGAGCGGGCCTAGAAGAGCGATCCTTTCCGTTACCCCCTCAATCCGGCAGCTTGTCAGGGCTATGTGCCCGACCAGCACCCCGTCGAGGGTCGCGACCAGAGAAATCACGTCCCTCCCCTGCCGCAAGAGTGCGCTGACCAGCGGCAGCAAATCCTCTTCGGGAAAGGCTTTCGGATAGAGGGCTTCTACAGCGGAAAAGTCCGCAGGTCGGATTTCGTGGATATCGGGGATTGCAGACATTCCAGCCCTATTCAAGGAGACGCAAAATCTCCGAAGAATCTAGACCAGCTATCGCCTGGATACACCTTCTGTTCCAGTCACTATTTCAAGGCATAACCCGGGAAACCCTAAAACCGCGCCAAATCGCGCAATGCACCGCGCAGGCCGGGGCTGGCGCCGAGCGCCAGGCCAGCCACCAGCATGCCCAGCGTGCCGGTCTTGGCATTGGCACGCAGCCCCTGCTCCAGCTCCGCCTGCAGCAACTGCAGCTCCGCCAGCGTGGCGGCCTGCGCCACCTCGCGGTGACGGGTGCGGCTGCGCACCTTCGTCGCCAGCCAGGCGGTCAGCGCCACCAGTCCAGCCACACCGAGGCAGAGCAGCCCGGTGAACAGCGCGGCGTCAGGCGCCGGCACATGGCGCAGCAGCCAGAGATGGAAGGACAGCGCCAGGAAACCGAGGCCAAGGGCGGCGACGAGGCCGGCGGCGGCGAACCCCGCCACCCGCCAGCACAGCCGCCCGGCACTGTCCTTCGCATTGCGGATTTCCGCCTGCGCGTAGGGCAGCGCTATGTCGAGGAGATACCGCACGATGCGCCCGCCTTAGCGGCGATCCAGCAGCTTGCCGATCAGCAGGCCGGCACCCAGCGCAATCAGCATGCTCTGCAGCGGCTTGTCCTCGATATGGCGCTCGACGCTGGCGACACCCTCGGCACCGCGCGCCCGGGCCGTCTTGGCCGCGCCTTCGAGTTCGCTGCGCAGCGCGGCAACCCGCTCCTTCAGCTGGGCCATCTTGTCGTCGGACGTCGTAGAGGCCTGCTCGCCCAGAGTCTTGGCCAGCGCGCCGACATCCTTGCGCAGCGCCGCGAGATCGTTCTTCAGGGCGGCAATATCGTCAGCCGGTTCACGAGTAGCCATGAAAGGCTCCTTTCGTTGCTTGTAAGTCAAGATTGCGTTCGGCGTGAACGCTTCTACAGGTAAAGAACGCAGGGAAAATCATATTGTTCCGGAAAATCAGAACACCGGCGGGCGTTGGGTGTATATTTTCTGAAAATACGCGCCGCCCGTTCAGGGAACTTTGCGTTGCAGGAAAAAGTTATTCATGGGCCATGTGGCATTTTAATGACCATATGGCGAAATTCATTATGAAGGCATATGAAGATCTATGAGCGATTCGCCGCCAGCCACCCGCCCTGCTCCCTCAGACACCTCTTCTGAAGCCACAGCCGATCAGGGTGTGGAAGGTGGTTCGGCACTCGCCTTCCTGCAGGCCAGCAGCGTCACCCGGATGGCCGCCATCGGGCTGCTCATTCTGGCGCTGATCTACACGGCCTATTTCGCGAAACCGATCCTGCTGCCGATCTTCCTGGCGCTGCTGCTCACCATCCTGCTGATGCCGGCGGTGCGTCTGCTGACCCGCCTGCGCCTGCCGCAGACGCTGAGCGCCTTCCTGATCGTTGCCATGCTGGGGACCGGTCTTGCCGCCGGCACGGTGCAGCTTGCCGGCCCGGCGGCGGAGCATCTCGATCTGGGGCCGAACGTGCTCTACAAGATCGAACGGAAGCTGGCCGAACTGAAACTGCCGCTGCGCAAGGCGCAGGAAACCACCGAAAAGATCGCCGAGATAGCCAAGCTGGAGAATAACGAGGGACAGCGGATCGTGGTGGTCGAGGGCAGCCTGACCGAAACCCTGGCCAGCCAGGCGCAATCGATCCTGACCACGCTGGCCATCACCACCGTGCTGCTGTTCTTCCTGCTGGCCGCTGGGCCTTCTACCGCAAACCGCATCGTCGAGGCCGTATCGCAGGCCGACCAGCGCCGGCGGCTAAAACGCATGCTGCTGGAGGGGCAGTGGAAGATATCGGTCTATCTGCGCACCTTCACCCTTATCAGCCTGGCGCTCGGCGTGGCGACGGCGGCGGCGATGTGGGCGCTCGATATGCCCAGCCCCTGGCTGTGGGGTGCCCTCGCCGCGGTGCTGAACTTCCTTCCCTATATCGGCCCGGCGATCACGGCGGTCATCATTGCCAGTGCCGCGCTGCTGAATTTCGATAGCTGGACTCAGATCCTGATGCCACCGTTGGCGGCCTATGCGCTGACCGTGCTGGAAGGGCAGTTCATCACCCCGCTGCTGCTGGGCCGGCAGCTGACCCTGAACCCGATCCTGGTGTTCCTGGCAGTGATCTTCTGGGGCTGGCTGTGGGGCCTGCCCGGCGCGCTGCTGGCCGTGCCGATCCTCACCATCGGCAAGATCGTGCTCAGCAATATGCCCGGCACGCCACCAGCCTTGCGCGCCGCCATGGAGTGAGCAGATACAAAAAACCCCGGCACAAGGCCGGGGTTTTCTTTTATTCGAGGTTGAAAACCTCAGCGCAGCGAATTGCAGAAGCGCTGGATCTTCGTGCAGGCATCCTCCAGCTGCTCGGTCGAGGTGGCGTAGGAGATGCGGAAGTGCGGGGACAGGCCGAACGCCTCGCCCTGCACAACGGCCACGCCCTCGGCCTCCAGCAGCGCCGTGGCGAAGTCTGTATCGCTGGCGATCACCTTGCCCTCCGGCGTCTTCTTGCCGATTAGCCCGGCGCAGGACGGATAGACGTAGAACGCCCCGTCCGGCTTCGGGCAATCGAGGCCGCTGGCCTGGTTCAGCATGGAGACGACCAGGTCGCGGCGCTCGCGGAAGGCGACGTTGCGCTCCTGGATATAGTCGGTCGAGCCGTTCAGCGCGGCCACCGCCGCCGCCTGACTGACCGAGGACGGGTTGGAGGTGGACTGCGACTGGATCACGCCCATCGCCTTGATCAGCGGCTCCGGCCCGGCGGCATAGCCGATGCGCCAGCCGGTCATGGCATAGGCCTTGGACACGCCGTTGCAGGTCAGCGTGCGGTCATACAGCTTCGGCTCCACCTGGGCCGGGGTGCAGAACTTGAAATCGTCATAGACGAGATGTTCGTACATGTCGTCGGTCATGATGTGGACCTGCGGATGGCGCAGCAGCACATCGGTGACCGCCTTCATGTCATCCCAGGTATAGCCCGCACCAGTCGGGTTGGACGGGCTGTTCAGGATGATCCATTTGGTCTTCGGCGTGATCGCCTTTTCCAGATCCTCCGGACGCAGCTTGAAGTCGTTTTCCTGCGGGCACTGCACGATGACCGGCGTGCCTTCGGCCAGCAGCACCATGTCCGGATAGCTGACCCAGTAGGGAGCGGGAATGATGACCTCGTCGCCCGGATCAAGCGTCGCCATCAGCGCGTTGTAGAGTATCTGCTTGCCGCCGGTGCCGACGGTCACCTGCGAAATCTTGTAGTCCAGCCCGTTCTCGCGCTTGAACTTGTCGACGATCGCCTGCTTCAGCTCGTTGGTGCCATCGACATTGGTGTATTTCGTCTGGCCCTTGCGGATCGCCTCGATGGCGGCCTCCTTGACGAAATCGATAGTGTCGAAGTCCGGTTCGCCGGCCGACAGCGCGATGACCTTACGGCCCTGCGCCTGCAGCTCGCGCGCCTTCATGGAGACGGCGATGGTCGGGGACGGCTTGATCCGGTTCAGGCGCTGGGCGATCAGAGCCATTTCTGTTCCTCGCAAGAGACTGGTTGACAGGCTGGAATGCCGGCAGGGCCGACAGCCGCGAACCCTACGCCCGGTATGCCATGCGTTCAACGGTATTTCGCCCCGCGGCGGCAGGATTCTTGCGCGTGCCGGCCTTCCCCGAACGGCATAACAGCCGTCCGCAAAACCGGCTATGATCCTCCGATGCCCCTGTCCGCCCGCCTTGGCCCCGTCGGCCGCGCCCTCTCCCACCCGAATTACCGGCTCTATGTCACCGGTAACATGGCCTCCCTCATCGGCACCTGGATGCAGCGCATCGGCATTGGCTGGGTCGCGTGGGAGCTGACCGGCTCCGCCGCCTGGCTCGGCATCGTCGCCTTCGCCGATCTGTTCCCCACCGTGGTGGTCACCGCTTTCGCCGGAGTCGCGGTGGACCGCATCGGCCCGATGAAGGTGGCACGCGTGGCGCAATATCTGGCAGTCGCGCAGGCAACGACGCTGGCCCTGCTGACCTTCACCGGCCTGATCGATATCTGGATGCTGATCGCGCTGACCGCCTTTCTGGGCTCGGTCACCGCCTTCTACCAGCCCGCCCGGCTGGCGATGATCCCGATGCTGGTGCCGCGCGAGGATCTGGGTGCGGCCATCGCCATCAACTCGATCAATTTCAACCTGGCGCGCTTCATCGGCCCGGCGATTGCCGGGGGCATCATCGCCGCTGGCGGGGCGGGCTGGACCTTCGCCATCAATGCGATGACCTATTGCTGGTTCCTCGCCGCCCTGCTGATGCTGAAGCTCCCGGCGCACACGCCGCGCGAAAACGGCAACCGGCCGCTCTTCACCGAGATGGGCGAAGGCTATCTCTACGCCGCGCGCCATGCCGGCATCGGCCCGCTGCTGGTGCTGGTCATCGTCACCTCGACCAGCCTGCGCGCCGTGCTGGAGCTGATGCCGGCCTATGCCGATGGCGTGTTCCAGGCCGGCGCCGAGGGGTTGGGCATGCTGGTCGCCGCCGCCGGCGCCGGCTCCATCCTGTCCGGTATCTGGCTCGGTCTGCGCGGCAGCCTGCGCGGCCTGACGCGCATCTCGCTGTGGGCGGTGTTTGCGTCCTGCCTGATGTTGCTGGGCTTTGCCGCGACCGAGGATTTGACCATCGGCATGATTACCATGTGCTTCGCCGGGGCGGCGCTGGTCGCCAACGGCGTTGGCATGCAGACGCTGATGCAGAATGCAGTATCGAGCGAGATGCGCGGCCGCGTCATGGGCATCTACTGGATGATTTTCCGCGGCGGCCCGGCGCTGGGCGCGCTGGCCATGGGTGCCGCGTCGGAACTGTTCGGCCTGCACTGGCCGCTGGCCGCCGCCTGCATCCTGTCGCTGGTCGCCTGGGCCTGGTCGATGAAACGCTTGCCCCGCATGGGCCAGGCATTGGAAGCTTGAAGAAATATACCGAGGAGGAACCGATATGAATGCCGTGACAGCTCTAGACCGGCCCGTCCGCGACCTGGTCAGCCCCGAGGAATGGGAGACCCGTGTCAATCTCGCCGCCTGCTACCGGCTGACCGCGCTGTACGGCATGACCGACCTGACGGCCACCCACATCTCCGCCCGCGTGCCGGGTGTCGAGGGTCAGTTTCTTATCAATCCGCACGGCATGTTCTTCGACGAGATCACCGCCTCCAGCCTGGTGAAGGTCGATCATGACGGCAATATCCTGCTGCCCTCGCCCTATCCAGTGAACAAGGCGGGCTACGTCATCCATTCCGCGATCCATGCCGCACGCCCGGATGTGGACTGCGTGCTGCACACCCATACCCGCGCCGGCATGGCGGTCTCCGCGATGGAATGCGGCCTGCTGCCGATCAGCCAGCATTCCATGCGCTTCTACAACCGGCTCGGCTATCACGATTACGAGGGGCTGGCGCAGGACGAGGACGAGAAGAAGCGGCTGGTGCGCGACCTGGGCGAGCATCGCGCGATGATTCTGCGCAATCACGGGCTGCTGTCCGCCGGCCGCACCGTGGCCGAGGCGTTCAGCCTGATCCATTATCTGGAGAAATGCTGCCAGTCGCAGATCGACGCGCTGTCTGGCGGCCAGAAGCTGACCATCCCGCCGGGGCAGGTCTGCGAGCATACCGCGCAACAGTATGAGGCGTTCGGCATCCTCGGCACCCGCGACTGGCCGGGCCATCTGCGCCGGCTCGACAAGCTGGACCCCAGCTACAAGGAGTAGGCCTCACCTCTGCGCTGGAAACCGTCTGCGCGCGGTCCTATGTTAGAGCGCCATGTCCAGCACAGCCCCCTTCCATATGCACCCGCTCGGCGGCGCGCGCGACAAGCGCCCGCCGATGCTGGCCGGCGAGGCCGCCCCGCAGGATCGCGGCCAGCCGCTCGAAATCGTCTCCGACTACAAGCCGGCAGGCGACCAGCCGGAGGCGATCCGCCAGCTCATCGCCGGGCTGACCGAGGGCGAGCGCGACCAGGTGCTGCTGGGCGTCACCGGCTCGGGCAAGACCTTCACCGTGGCGCATGTCATCCAGCAGGTGCAGCGCCCGACCATCATCCTGGCGCCAAACAAGACGCTGGCCGCCCAGCTCTATGGCGAGATGAAGAGCTTCTTCCCGAACAACGCGGTGGAGTACTTCGTCTCCTATTACGACTATTACCAGCCGGAAGCCTACGTTCCGCGCACCGACACCTATATCGAGAAGGAAAGCTCGATCAACGAGCAGATCGACCGGATGCGCCACGCCGCGACGCGCGCGCTGCTGGAGCGCGAGGACGTCATCATCGTCGCCTCGGTCTCCTGCATCTACGGTATCGGCTCGCCGGAAGATTACAGCCGGATGATCGTGAAGATCGAGCAGGGCCAGAGCATCGACCGCACCACCCTGCTGCGCAACCTGGTCGAGATCCAGTACAAGCGCAACGACGCCGCCTTCGCACGCGGCACCTTCCGGGTGCGCGGCGACACGGTGGAAATCTTCCCCGCCCACTATGAGGACCGGGCCTGGCGCGTCAGCCTGTTCGGCGACGAGGTCGAGGAGATCGTCGAGTTCGACCCGCTGACCGGCGAGAAGAGCGCGAAGCTGGAGGCCGTGCGCATCTTCGCCAACAGCCACTATGTGACGCCGCGCCCGACGCTGCAGCAGGCCATCGAGAAGATGAAGGTGGACCTGAAGGCCCGGCTGGAGGAGTTCAACAGCCAGGGCAAGCTGCTGGAGGCACAGCGGCTGGAACAGCGCACCACCTTCGACATGGAGATGATCGCCGCCACCGGATCGTGCGCCGGCATCGAGAATTATTCCCGCTACCTGACCGGCCGCAATCCGGGCGAGCCACCGCCCACCCTGTTCGAGTACATCCCGGAAAACGCGCTGCTGATCGTGGACGAGAGCCACGTCACCGTGCCGCAGATCGGCGGCATGTTCAAAGGCGACTATGCGCGCAAATCCACCCTGTCGGAGTTCGGCTTCCGGCTGCCGGTCTGCATCGACAACAGGCCGCTGAAGTTCGAGGAGTGGGAGCAGATGCGCCCGCAGACCATCTTCGTCTCGGCCACGCCCGGCCCGTGGGAGATGGAGCGCACCGGCGGCGTGTTCGTCGAGCAGGTGGTGCGCCCGACCGGTCTGACCGACCCGGTCTGCATCGTGCGCCCGACCGGCAACCAGGTCGATGACGTGATCGCCGAATGCAAGGACGCGGCGGCGAAGGGCCAGCGCGTGCTGATCACCGTGCTGACCAAGAAGATGGCCGAAGACCTCACCGAATATATGCATGAGGCCGGCATCAAGGTGCGCTACATCCATTCCGACGTGGAGACGCTGGAGCGTATCGAGATCATCCGCGACCTGCGGCTCGGCACCTTCGACGTGCTGATCGGCATCAATTTGCTGCGCGAGGGGCTGGACATCCCGGAATGCGCGCTGGTCGCCATCCTGGATGCCGACAAGGAAGGCTATCTGCGCTCCAAGACCTCGCTGGTGCAGACCATCGGCCGCGCGGCGCGCAATGTCGAGGGCCGCGCCCTGCTCTATGCCGACCGCATGACGGAAAGCCTGGAATACGCGATCAACGAAACCAACCGCCGCCGCGAGAAGCAGCAGGCCTACAATGCCGCCAACGGCATCACGCCGGAAAGCATCAAGTCGAAGATCAACGACATCATGCAGAGCGTGTATGAGCGCGGCGACCATCTGACGGTGGAGACCGGTGCCGAGGAAGGCGCGCTGGTCGGCAAGAACATCCGCGAAGTCATCGGCGATCTGGAAAAGCGCATGCGCACCGCCGCCGCCGACCTGGAATTCGAGGAAGCCGCCCGCCTGCGCGACGAGATCAAGCGGCTGGAAGCCGCCGAGTTGGGCTTCACCACCGACGGCAAGCCTTTGCGCGGCGGACCGGTCACCCGCGTTCAGGTGCCCAATGGGTCAACCGCGCGCGTGAAGGGCGATATCCAGCCGCCGCGCGGCAGGGCGAAAGGCAACAAGCGCCGGGGGGCGTGATAAGCTATCCCTCTCCCCTACCGTCTCCGCCCGTCACCCCCGCATTTATTGCGGGGGTCCAGGCTTCAACCCGCTGGATCGTCGGTCGAGTAAGCTGAACCCTGGATTCCCGCAACAAGTGCGGGAATGACGGCAGGAGAAACCGCCCGCTATGGTCAGCTAACGTCGGCACGAGGAACGACTGAAGGAACCTTCCACAATGCATCGCCTCTTCCTGTTTGCTGCCCTGCTGATTGGACTCGGCGTCGTAGCCGCACCGGCCAGGGCTGACGAGATCGGCTGTGTGGACAGTGCCTTCCAGTGGATCGGCCCGAACCACAAGATCTGCATCGAAGCCTTCGACGACCCGGAGGTACCAGGCGTATCCTGCCATATCAGCCGCGCCAAGACCGGCGGTATCAAGGGCTGGGTCGGGCTGGCGGAAGACACTTCGGACGCCTCCATCGCCTGCCGGCAGACCGGGCCGATCAGCCTGCCGAAAACCATCGCCGATTCCGATCCCGGCGAAGGCAAGACGGTATTCCGCGAAAGCCGCTCGATCATCTTCAAGAAGCTGCAGGTCGTGCGCTTCTACGACAAGAAGCGCAATACGCTGGTCTATCTGACCTATTCCGACCGGCTGATCGAGGGTAGCCCGCAGAATGCGGTGACCAGCGTGCCGATCATGCCCTGGCGCTGACTCAGGCCTTCTTCAGGAAGCAGGTCTTCAGCACCAGCCCCTTCACCTTGTCGGCATTGCACTCGATCTCCGCCTCGTCGTTGGTCAGGCGGATATTCTTGATCAGCGTGCCCCGCTTCAGCGTCACCGAGGTGCCCTTCACCTTCAGATCCTTGATGACCTGAACCGAATCGCCATCGGCCAGCGCCGTGCCGTTGCTGTCTTTCACTGTCACAATCGTACTTCCAAAAGGGGGTTACGCCGCCGCGCGCAGGTCGCTGACGATGCCGGAGAGGATTTCGTAGGAGCGCAGGCGCTTCCCGTGGTCATGGATCGCCGAGGCGACGATCAGCTCGTCGGCGCCGGTATCCGCGATGAAGCGTTCCAGACCGGCCCGCACCGTTTCCGCCGAGCCGACGAAGGAACAGGCCAGCATGCGCGCGACATGCGCCTTCTCGTCCGGCGACCACAGGCTTTCGATATCCTCGACCGGCGGCGGCAGCTGACCGCGCCGTCCGCGGATCATGCCGATCACCCGCTGCTGGGCGGAGGTGAAGAGATAGCGCGCCTCCGCATCCGTTTCGGCGGCGAACACATTCACCCCGACCATCGCATGCGGCCGGTCGAGCTGCTCGGACGGCTTGAAGCCCTCACGATAGACGGCAAGCGCCTGCATCAGTGCGCCCGGCGCGAAATGCGAGGCAAAGGCATAGGGCAGGCCCAGCACCGCCGCCAGCTGCGCGCCGAACAGGCTGGATCCCAGAATCCACAGCGGCACGTTGGTATCCGTCCCCGGCACAGCCTGGATGCGCTGGTCTGGCTGCAGCGGCCCGAGCAGCGCCTGCAGCTCCAGCACATCCTGCGGGAACTGGTCGGACGCCATGGGATCGCGGCGCAGCGCCCGCCAGGTCATCTGGTCGGTGCCCGGCGCACGGCCGAGGCCAAGATCGATGCGGCCCGGAAACAGCGATTCCAGCGTGCCGAACTGCTCCGCAATCACCAGCGGCGAATGGTTCGGCAGCATGATGCCACCCGCCCCCACCCGCATGGTCTTGGTGGCGGCGGCCACCTGGCCGATCACCACGGAGGTCGCCGCACTGGCGATGCCGGTCATATTGTGATGCTCGGCCAGCCAGTAGCGGTTATAGCCCCAGCGCTCCGCATGACGGGCAAGGTCGATCGTGTTGCGCAGCGCATCGCCGGGCGTGGAGCCCTGCGGCACCGGCGCCAGATCGAGAACCGAAAAGGGAATCATCGCCATCCCCCTATTCCACTGTCATGTAGAAGCCGGCCCAGAGCCATTTGGAATCGTCCATGCCCTTCAGCTTCGGGTCGGTATCGCGCGGATAGACCAGCCAGACCGGGCCACGGTCGCCGATGCCGAGATAGCGGCCATCGGCCTTCACCGCCAGCATGGCATCGTGATTATAGGCGTCGGTCACCGGGATTTCCGGCTCATAGCCATCCAGCCCCAGGAAACGGATGGTGCTGCCCCTGGCACCGGCGGCCTTCAGCACATCGCGCAGCAGCGGCCCCTCGAACGTGTAGCCCTTCGGCCATTCCGGGTAGCGCACGGTCAGGCTCTTCATGCCCAGCGCCTCCAGCATCGGGAGGTCGAAAGCCACCGCCTTCTCGAAGCCGGTGACGCCGTGGCTCTTCAGCAGCCCGTCCATGAACGGATCGAACGGTCCGCGATTGGACTTGTCCACCGTGCCGGTGATGGTGAGGACGACCGGCCCGGACGGTTCCGGCAATTGCTGCGCCGAGACGGCGCCGGAAACGAGCAGGCCGAGGGCGACGAACGCGCCGAACAGACGAGACTTCATGATGGCTCCGATCCCGAGTGTCGAATGGTTAAGGGGACTATAGCGCCGCTTGCCGGCCGGGTCATCCGCACCGCTCGACAGCAGCGTGGTTTTCCGGTCTGATCCAGGATCATAGGTACGTATATAAATAATCGGGTGCCATACCGACCGGACAGGAGGCGGGACGAAACATGCAGGCCAGAGAGGTAAAGACAGCCGAGGAGGCAAGGCGGATCGTCGAGGCGCGCGGCCTCAGCCATGTGAAGGTCGGGGTCAGCGATATCGATGGCGTGCTGCGCGGCAAGTACATGGCGCGCGACAAGTTCTTCTCCGCGCTGGAGGGCGGTTTCGGCTTTTGCGACGTGGTGCTGGGCTGGGATTCGCAGGACGAGCTGTACGACAACACACGCTTCACCGGCTGGCACACCGCCTATCCCGACGCGCCGGTGCGCATCCTGCCGGAAAGCTGCCGCGAGCTGCCCTTCGAGGACAATATGCTGTTCTTCCTGGGCGAGTTCGCCGACAAGGCGGAGACGGTCTGCCCGCGCGGCACGCTGCGCCGGGTGCTGGACAAGGCGGAGTCCATGGGCTTCAAGGCCAGGGCCGCCTTCGAGTATGAATTCTTCCTGTTCGACGAGACGCCCGACAGCATCCGCGAGAAGGGCTATTACGGGCTGAAGCCGATCACGCCCGGCATGTTCGGCTATTCCGTGCTGCGCTCCACCGTGCATGCCGATTTCTATCACGCCCTGCTGGAACTGTCGGAGCGCATGGACTTCCCCATCGAGGGGCTGCACACCGAGACCGGCCCCGGCGTGCTGGAAGCCGCAATTTCCGTCGATGACGCGCTGGCCGCCGCCGACAAGGCCGCCCTGTTCAAGAGCTTCACCAAGGTGCTGGCGCAGCGCAACGGCATGATGGCGACCTTCATGGCGAAATGGTCGCCCGACTATCCGGGGCAGAGCGGCCACCTGCACCTGTCGCTGACCGACAGGGACGGCAAGCCGGTGTTCCATGACCCGGCGGCGGAGCACGGCATGAGCCCCACCATGCGGCATTTCCTGGGCGGGCAGCAGAGGCTGATGCCGGAGATGCTGGCGCTGATCGCACCCACGGTGAACAGCTTTTCCCGCCTGATTCCCGGCTACTGGGCGCCCATCGCGTCACTGTGGGGCGTGGAGAACCGCACCTGCGCGCTACGCCTCATCGGCGATTCGCCGAAATCCAAGCGCATCGAATACCGGGTCGCGGCGGCGGACGGGAATCCCTATCTGGTGCAGGCGGCAGCACTCGCCTCGGGCCTGTGGGGCATCGAGAACGAGATCGAGCCGGAAGCCCCCGTCAAGGGCAATGCCTATGAGGTGAAGCCGCCTTCCCGCCTCGCCTTCCCCGCCACGCTGTGGGAGGCGGCGCAGAAGCTGCGCCGCTCAAAAGCCGCGCGGCAGATGCTGGGCGAGGATTTCGTCGAGCATTTCGCCGCCACCCGCGAGTGGGAGGAACGGCAATACCGCAAGCACATCTCCGACTGGGAACTGCACCGCTATTTCGAGATCATCTGACATGAACCACGACTTCGCCACCCTGCGCGCGACCTTCACCTTCCCGACGACGATCCGCTTCGGCGCCGGCTCCATCTCGCTGCTGCCCCGGACCTGCGCCGAACTTGGCATGCAGCGCCCGCTGCTGGTCACCGACCCCGGCCTCGCCGGCCTGCCGATGCTCGCTGCCATGCTGGAGGATTGCCGCAAGGCCGGCCTCGGCGCTGAACTCTTCTCCGACGTGAAGCCGAACCCGACCGGCGGCAATGTCGAGGCCGGGCTGAAGGCGTTCCGCGCCGGCCAGCATGACGGCGTGGTGGTTGTCGGCGGCGGCAGCGCCATGGATGCCGGCAAGGTCATTGCGTTTATGGCCGGGCAGAGCCTGCCGGTCTGGCATTTCGACGATGCCGGGCCGGGCTGGAAGGATGCCAGCCTGCAGGGCATCGCCCCCATCGTCGCCGTGCCGACCACGGCGGGCACCGGCTCGGAGGTCGGGCGCGCCGGCGTGATCGTGAATGAGGAGACGCACCGCAAGATCATCATCTTCCACCCGAAGATGCTGCCCGCCGTGGTGATCGAGGACCCCGCCCTGACCGTCGGCCTGCCGCCGCATCTGACGGCGGCAACCGGCGTCGATGCCTTCACCCATTGCCTGGAGGCCTATTGCGCGCCCTCCTTCCACCCGCTGGCCGAGGGCGTGGCGGTGGAGGGCATGCGGCTGGTAAAGGAATATCTGCCGCGCGCCTGCAAGGACGGCACGGATATCGAGGCGCGCGGCCAGATGCTGGTCGCCGCCAGCATGGGCGCCACAGCATTCCAGAAAGGGCTGGGCGGCATCCACGCGATCAGCCACCCGGTCGGCGCGCTGTACGACACCCATCACGGGCTGACCAACGCCGTGGTCATGCCCTATGTGCTGGCGTTCAACCGCCCGGCGGTGGAGGCGAAGATCGGCCGGCTGGCGGCCTTCCTCGATATCGCGGGCGGGTTCGACGGATTCATGGACTGGATCCTGGCCTTCCGCCGCGACCTCGGCATTCCCCATACGCTGGCGGAAATCGGCGTCGATGCCGCCCGCTCCGGAGAGATCGGCCAGTATGCCGCCGACGATCCCAGCGCCGGTGGCAACCCGATCCCGCTGACGCCTGCCATCCTGCAGAAACTGTTCGAGGATGCGGTGGCGGGGCGGTTGTAGGGGTTAGCGTTCGTTCCCTTTGCCTTGCCCCTACTCTCTGCCCGTCATCCCCATTCTCTAAATGTCACCCCCGCATTTATTGCGGGGGTCCAGGCTTCCACTAGCTGGATGCCGGCCTGAGCAGGCTGAACCCTGGATTCCCGGCACAAGGCCGGGAATGACGGCTTTAAGAGAGTTGCCCCCTCACCCGGTTCGCTTACGCTCACCACCCTCTCCCGCCAGGGGAGAGGGTTATTGTCTGCGCGCTCTGTTCTTTCCCTCTCCCCTTGCGGGAGAGGGTTGTGGAGCCTTATGAGCGAAGCGAATTAGGCGACGCTGGGTGAGGGGTAAACACTCACCGTCCGGCCAGCTTGTCCTCGACGAACTCCAGCCGGTCCTGGCCCCAGAACAGCTCGCCATCGATGATGTAGCTGGGCGCGCCGAATACGTCGCGGGCCATGGCTTCCTCGGTCGCGGTCTGGAAATCCTGCTCGACCTCGGAATTGGTTTCGGCGGCGAGCCGCAGCCCCTTGCCGTCCATGCCCAGCTTGTTGGCGACATCGACCAGCACGTCCCAGTCGGCGACGTTGCGGTCCTCCGCCCACAGCGCGGCACCACAGGCATTGGCCAGCGCCAGCGCATCGTCGCCATTCATGCGCGCGGCGATGATCATCAGGCTGGCGGGCTTGCCATCGCCGGGAAAATGCGTCGGATGGGTGACCAGCGGCACGCCCAGCTTCTTCTTCCAGCGCGCCAGCTCCAGCAGCCGGTACGCCTGGCGCTGCGGCGGGCGCTTGGCCAGCGGCAGGCCACCGGAGACGGAGAAGGCCTTGCCAAGGTCAATCGGCTTCACCGCCACCGTGGCGCCGTGCTTCTTCGCGATCTCCGCGAAGCGCTTGCCGCCCAGATAGGCCCAAGGGCTCTGCGGCGTGAAATAGTAGTCGACAATCTTGCTCATCGGTTCTCTTGCCTTTCGGTTTCCAGCGCACGCAATTCGCGGCGCATGATCTTGCCGGTCGCGGTCATCGGCAGGCTGTCCACGAAGGCGACATGGCGGGGATATTCGTGCGCCGCCAGCCGTGTCTTCACGAAGTCCTGAATGTCGCTGACCAGTTGCGCGTCGGGCAGGATGCCCGGTTTCGGCACAAGGAAAGCCTTTACCGCCTCCGTGCGCAAGGGGTCGGGCACGCCGATCACGGCTGCCATCGCCACAGCGGGATGCTTCAGCAGGCAATCCTCGATCTCCGCGGGGCCGATCCGGTAACCCGCCGAGGTGATGACATCGTCATCGCGGCCAACGAACCAGAAATACCCCTCCTCGTCCTGCCGTGCCTGATCGCCGGTCAGCAGGAAGTCGCCGGCGAACTTCGCCGCCGTAGCCTCAGGGTTCTTCCAGTATTCCAGGAACATCACCGGGTCGCCCTTGCGGATGCCGACTGTACCGACGCTTCCCACGGGCAGGATATTCCCGTCCGCATCGACGATTTGCACATCATGGCCCGGAATGGCGCGCCCCATCGCCCCCGGCCGGACCGGCAGGATGGAGGCGCAATTGCCCACCACCAGATTGCATTCGGTCTGGCCATAGAATTCGTTGACGGTCAGGCCGAAAACCTCGCGGCCCCAGTCCAGCAGCTCCGCCCCCAGCGTCTCACCGCCGGAACCGATGGAGCGCATGGCATAGTCCCAGCGGCTTTTCGGCTTCTCGACCTGGCGCATCATCTTCAGCGCGGTCGGCGGCAGAAAGGCATTGCGCACGCCATGCTTGGCCATCAGGTGGAAGGCGTGCTCCGGGTCGAACTTGCGCATACGGTGGGACAGCACCGGCACGCCGTGATGCCAGCTGGGCAGCAGCACATCGATCAGCCCGCCGATCCAGGCCCAGTCGGCCGGTGTCCAGAACAGGTCACCCGGCTGCGGAAAGAATTCCTGCGGAAACTCGACGCCCGGCAGATGGCCCAGCAGCGTGCGATGCGCATGCAGCGCGCCCTTGGGCTGGCCGGTGGTACCGGAGGTATAGATGATGAGGGCGGGGTCGTCGGCGGCGCTGTCGATGGGGATTAAACTGTCGCTGGCCTTCGTAAGCGCGGTCTCCAGCGACAGGAAGAAATCGCTGTCCCGTGCCGCATCCGCCGCCAGCACGACGGAAAGGTCCGGCAGGGCCGGGCGGATTTCTTCAATCACCGGCAGCCGTTCGGCATCGGTGACCAGCGCGCGGCAGCCGGCATTGCCGAGGCGGTATTCCAGAGCCTCCGGCCCGAACAGGGTGAACAAGGGCACGGCGATCAGCCCGGCCTTGTAGCAGGCGACATGGGCAATCGCCGCCTCCGGCCGCTGCGGCAACAGGATGCCGACCCGGTCACCCGGCGTCAGCCCCTGCGCCAGCAGCACATTGGCGAGCCGGTTCGACAGGCGCGATATCTCGCCGAAGCTATAGCGGCGGATCGAGCCATCCTCATTTTCGTGGATCAGCGCCAGTGCTGACGGGTCGTGCCGGTCGCACACATCGACGCCGATATTGTAGCGCTGCGGCACCCGCCAGCGGAATCCGGCGACGGCCTCCTCATAGCGTGCCGCTCTGGCCAGCATGGCGTCTCATCCTCCCACTTTTCTTGTTGGGAGGATGATAACGGCGGAGCGGAAGCTTTTACTAGGTGCGAAGGCCCTAAGTGCGAAGGCCGGTCGTGCCGACCTGCCCCGGTTTCATGCCGCGCAGCTCCTCCAGCAGGTCCTGGCCGACATTGCCGGTGACGCTCTTGCCGTGGTCGTACTGGTAGCGCTCGATGGCCTGCCGGGTCGCCGGGCCATACAGCCCGTCAATGGCACCGCCATAATAGCCCAGCCGCAGCAGCTCGCGCTGCACGTCGCGGGTCAGCGGATCGCCCGCCACCTGCTTCGGGGCTGCGCTGCCCGTGCCCGCCGACACTTCCGGCCGCGCGAACTTCATATGGTCCAGCACATCCTTGCTGGCGACGCCATCGACCGGCAGGCCGGCCTTGCGCTGATAGTCGCGGAGGGCGCTGCGCGTGCGCGGCCCCATTGCGCCATCGACCGGGCCGGCCTTGAAGCCCTTCTCGTTCAGCGTCTCCTGGATCGCGCGGATCGTGGCGGTGCGCATCTGCTCCGGCATGCTCTCCACCGCCTGTGCCATGACCAGCGGCGTCGGCACCGGCGCGTGGTCGGGCACCGGCGGCAGGGTCATGCCGGCCGCCGGCTTGGCCAGCGCCCAGAAGGCGATGGCGGCCAGTGCCAGCAACGCGACCCGGCCTGGTTCGGTTTTCGCAGCCGTCACAAGAGATTTGGCGCGCATCGGACCGGCTCCCTAATTCACCATCTTCCAGCTGCCATCGGCCTGTCGGCAGGCCACGCCATGGGCGTTCTGCGACTTGCCGTCGACATAGACCGTTGTCTGATACTCGCGGCAATATTCGCCGCTGGAGGCGGTGCCGTCGCGCACCGGCGTTACCGTGCCGGAATTGCCGCTGTTCGGATTGTTCCAGGTGATGGTCTGGCCGACCGGTGCCGTATTGGCGCGGTTGAAGGCGTTCTGTGCACGCTGGCGATCCACATCATCCAGCCCGCGGCCAACCTCGGAACCCAGATAGGCGCCCAGCAGCGCGCCCGCCGCCGTGGCTGCCAGCTGGCCGGTGCCACTGCCGAACTGCGCGCCCGCAACGGCGCCGCCGACACCGCCGAGAACGCCGCCGATGCCCTGCTTGGTGCCGACACCGCTATTCTCGCAGGCGGCAAGCGCCAGCGGAGCGGCAAGTGCGATGGCGATGATCCTGGTACGCATCTTTATTCTCCCTTGTGGGATGCAATCCTGTACACCGGTGTAACGGGTCCAGCGCTACCCGGTTCCTCACCTTTCAACGCCATTGCGGCGAAATTCCGTCGCGGCTTTGTAAAGATCGCACTTGGCCCATGCGGTGAAAGCGCGGCAGGATGGCGCCACCGATTCCCTGCCTGCCCCACATTCGCCCCTTACCAATTTCGAGAGACATTCCATGACCGCCCTTCCGCCCGATCCCCTCGCCCACGGTATCGCTGCCTATGGCCGCGACCTGCGCGCCGGCAAGACCACCGCCGAAGCCGCGACCCGCGCCTATCTCGACCGCATCAAGGCACTGGACCCGAAGCTGGGCGCCTTCCAGCTGGTCATGGGCAAGCAGGCAATAACCGCCGCGAAGGCCATCGACAGGCTGCTGGCCGCCGGCACCGATCTCGGCCCGCTGATGGGCGTGCCGGTGGCGGTGAAGGACCTGTTCGCCATCGAGGGCACCAAGGCCTTCGCCGGCACGAAGCTGGACGTCGCCGACCTGATCGGCGGGGAAGGCAGCTTCGTGAGGATGCTGCGGCGCGCCGGCTGCATCATCCTGGGCAAGACCAAGACCGTCGAGTTCGCGCTGGGCGCCACCGGTATCAGCAAGCCGCGCGGCACGCCGTGGAACCCATGGGACGCCAAGGTGGCGCGCCTGCCCGGCGGCTCCTCCAGCGGCTCCGCCGTGGCGACGGCTGCCGGCCTGTGCGGGTTCGCCATCGGCTCCGACACTGGCGGCTCGGTGCGTATCCCGGCGGCGCTGTGCGGGCTGTTCGGGCTGAAGACCACGGTCGGGCTATGGGCAACGGACGGCGTGTTCCCGCTGTCGCCGACCTTCGACACCATCGGCCCGCTGACCAAATCGGCAGCGGATGCAGCGCAGGTCTTCGCCGGCCTGACCGGCCGCCCGGTGGTGCAGGCCGCACCGCTGGACGGGCTACGGCTTGGCCGGCCGGTGGGCTATTTCTTCGATAATCTGGAAAAGCCGGTAGCGCAGGCGACCAAGAAGGCGCTGGAGAAGCTGGCCAAGGCCGGGGCTTCCATCGTCGATATCGAGGTGCCGGAAGCCGCCGAACGCGCGAAGATCTTCCCGGTCGTGCTTCCGGTCGAGCTGGTGGCGGCGCTGGGGCGCAAGCGCTTCAAGGCCGGCCGCCGTAAGATGGACCCGGTCGTCGGCTCCCGCGCCGAATCCGGCCTCACGGTTGGCGCGCCGGAATATCTGCACGCGATCTGGCGCACCCGCGACCTGGAGAAGATCGCCGAACAGCGCATGGCGGGGCTGGATGGCTGGATCACGCCGACCTCGCCGATCCTGCCGGCACCGGTGGCTGATCTCGAAGACCCGGAAGTCGGCGGCAAATATGCGCGGCTGGTGACGCAGAACACCCAGCCCGGCAACCTTTTCCGCCAGTCCGGCACCTCGACGCCAATCCAGCATCTCGGCGATGGCGACCTGCCGATCGGCCTGCAGCTGCTCTGCCCCGGCTTCGCAGAGGAACGCGCGCTTTCGATCGCTCTGGCGATGGAGGAGCTGTTCGGCACGCCGCCTGCCCCGAACCTGAAGGGGTTTGTGTAAGGGGTAGCTGAGAACCCCCTCGCCCCTGCCGGGGCGAGGGAAAGCCGCTAAAGCTCCGGCTTGCCGAGTATCCACATCAGCGCGTAGGTGCCGCTGTCGATGGCTTTCAGCCCCGGCAGGCTGGCCGATGAAACCGCCTTGGCGGCGGCAGCGGCGACCTCCGCCGAGGTGGTATCGACCAGCACGATCCAGTCCTTCGCTTCCGGCGCGTCTTTCGGCGCGTCCTTGTGCTCGGCCAGCGGCTTGGACAGTTCCGGGTCGCTTTCCATGATATGGGCGGCCAGCGTGCCATCCTTCGTCACAAGGTCCGCCAGAACCACCTTCAGCGCCTCGCGCGCCGTGGCGGAATCATTGTCCGCCGGGCGCAGCCGGATCACCGCCGCGGCGCCGCCAAGGCCGGCGCCAAGACCGGCGGTCGTGCGGGCGACCTGGCGCTTCACATTCTGGAAATTCGCCATCACCTTCTTCGACCAGTCGGTCTGGTTCGCCAGCATCTGCTTGTAGGCCGGACTGGAGAGGACGGCGAAATCCTCCGTCTCGTAGAAGGAGATATATTTCGGGCTGGCCGAGACGGCGATATAGCGCCGCGCCGACAGGAAGCCCGGAATTCCTACCCGCTCCGCAATATGCTCGCGGTCGTACCAGCGATTGAACTCCTCCTCCAATGCTATGGGAATGTCGGTTCCCACGATCAGCATGCCGGTGCCCTGCAGCGCCATCTCGTCTCCTTTTCGCGTGGCGTATGACCAAAGTTGTCATCAATGTTGCACAACTCCGGGGGCGATTGTAGCGTGCCGTTCCTTCCCTTTCCGGCCCGCCCGAATGGAGTGCCTTCATGACTGCTTCCTCTCCCGCTGGCTCATCCGCTGGTGCGCGTCTCGCCGTCGATATCGGCGGCACCTTCACCGATGTGGCTCTGGAGGTTGGCGGCCGGCTGGTAACGACCAAGGTGCTGACCACGCCGGCAGCCCCGGAGGAAGGCGTGCTGACCGGCATCGCCAAGGTGATCGAGCAGGCCGGCATCGCGCCGTCCGACGTGTCGATCATCATCCATGGCACCACGCTGGCGACTAATGCGCTGATCGAGCGCAAGGGGGCGAAGACCGCGCTGCTGACCACCGAGGGCTTCCGCGATTCCGTGGAGATGGCCTACGAGAACCGGTTCGAGCAGTACGACATCAATATCGACCGGCCGAAGCCGCTGGTGCCGCGCCATCTGCGCCTGCCGGTGCGCGAACGGCTGAATGTGAAGGGCGAGGCGCTGATCCCGCTGGACGAGCAGTCGGTACGGGACCTGATCCCGGTGCTGAAGCGCGAGGACGTGGAGAGCATCGCCATCGGCTTCATCCATGCCTACGCCAACCCGGCGCATGAGCAGCGCACGGCGGATATCCTGCGCGAGGCCCTGCCCGACCTGTCCTATACGCTGTCCTCCGAGGTCTGCCCGGAAGTGCGCGAGTATGAGCGGCAATCGACCACCTGCGCCAACGCCTATGTGCAGCCGCTGATGGCCAGCTACCTCGCCCGGCTGAAGGCGCAGCTGCACGATCTGGGCTATGGCTGCCCGTTCTTCATGATCACCTCCGGCGGCGGTCTGACGGCGCTGGAAACGGCGATGAAATTCCCGATCCGGCTGGTCGAATCCGGCCCGGCCGGCGGCGCCATCCTGGCCAGCCGCATCGCCGCCGAATGCGGGCTCGACGAAGTGGTGTCCTACGATATGGGCGGCACCACGGCGAAGCTGTGCCTGATCGACAAAGCGCAGCCGCTGGCCTCCCGCACCTTCGAGGTGGACCGCGTCTATCGCTTCATGAAGGGCAGCGGCCTGCCCATCCGCATCCCCGTCATCGAGATGGTGGAGATCGGGGCGGGCGGCGGCTCCATCGCCCATGTCGACACCATGAAGCGCATCACCGTCGGCCCGGAATCCGCCGGCTCCGTCCCCGGCCCGGCCTGCTATGGACGGGGCGGCACGCAGCCCACCGTGACCGACGCCGATGTGGTGATGGGCCGCATCGACCCTGACGTCTTCGCCGGCGGCTCGGTCAGCCTGTCGCCGGAAAAGTCGAAGGCGGCGATGGCGACGGAGATCGGCGCGAAGCTGAACCTCTCCGACGCACTGGCTGCCTTCGGCATCGCCGAGGTGGTGGACGAGAACATGGCGAATGCGGCGCGCGTGCACGCCATCGAATGGGGCAAGGACATCGCCAAGCGCGCGATGATCGCCTTCGGCGGTGCCGCGCCGCTGCATGCGGCACGGCTCGCCGAGAAACTGGAGATCGACCGCGTCATCATCCCGACCGGGGCCGGTGTCGGCTCGGCGCTGGGTTTCCTGAAGGCCCCCGTCGCCTATGAGGTGGTGCGCAGCCGGCACATGAAGCTTTCCCAGTTCGACGCCTCCGTCGCCAACGCGACGCTGAAGGAGATGCAGGAGGAGGCGCTGGCCATCGTGCGCGAGGGCGCGCCGAAGGCGGAACTGGTGGAAATCCGGCAGGCCTATATGCGCTATGTCGGCCAGGGCCACGAGATCGCCGTCGATGTGCCGGTGCGCGACCTGACGCAGGCCGACGCGCAGCATATGGCCGATGTGTTCGCCAAAGCCTATGCGGCGCTGTATGGCCGGACCATCCCCAATCTCGATATCGAGATCCTGAGCTGGACGCTGACCGTCAGCACGAAGGTGGAGAAGCCCGCGACCGTGCCGATGCCGGTGGAGAGCCTGCCGGCTCCGAAACCGAAATCGCGCAAGCCGATCTTCGATCCGGTGAAGACCGACCATGTCGAGGCCGGCATCTACTGGCGGCCCGACCTGAAGCCCGGCATGCGCGTGCCCGGCCCGGCGCTGATCGCCGAGGAACAGACCACCACCGTCGTCTCCTCCAGCTTCGATGCGCTGATCAACGAGCTGGAGTATATTGTTCTCGTCCGCAAGACGGCCGCCTGAGGAAGGACATCGCGATGACCCGGAATTCCGCCCTCGACCAGATCCATCTGCAGATCATGTGGAACCGCCTGCTCTCGGTTGTCGAGGAACAGGCGCAGGCACTGATCCGCACCGCCTTCTCCACCTCCGTGCGCGAGGCTGGCGATCTGTCCGCCGGCGTGTTCGACACGCGCGGCCGCATGCTGGCGCAGGCCGTCACCGGCACGCCCGGCCATGTGAACGCGATGGCCGCCTCGGTCGGCTTCTTCCTGGAACGGTTCCCGGCGGAAACGATGAAGGAAGGCGACGTCTTCGTCACCAACGACCCCTGGCTCGGCACCGGCCATCTGCACGATTTCACCGTCGTTACGCCCACCTTCAAGGACGGCAAGATGGTCGCGCTGTTCGCCTCGACCAGCCATGTCGTCGATGTCGGCGGGCGCGGCTTCGGCGCCGATGGGCGGCAGGTCTATGAGGAAGGCATCAACATCCCGATCATGCATCTGGCCCATGCCGGCACGATGAACGAATCGCTGCTGCAGATCGTTCGCGCCAATGTGCGCGAGCCGGTGCAGGTGGAAGGCGACCTCTATTCGCTGGCGGCCTGCAACGAGACCGGCAGCCGCCGGCTGGTGGACATGATGCGGGAATTCAGCCTGGACAGCATCGACCCGCTGGGCGAGCACATCATCGAGCACAGCCGGGCGGCGATGCTGGAGGAAATCCGCGCGCTGAAGGCCGGTACCTACAAGAATTCGATGCGCATCGACGGCTATGACAAGCCGATCGACATCGTCGCCACCATGAAGGTCGGCGAGAACGGCATCGATGTGGATTTCGATGGTACCTCGCCGGTCTCCACCTACGGCATCAACGTGCCGCTGACCTATACCCAGGCCTATGCCAGCTTCGGCGTGCGCTGCATGATCGGCGGCAAGGTGCCGAACAATGCCGGCTCGCTGGAGCCTGTCCGCATCACCGCGACGGAAGGCTCCATCCTGAACGCGCCACATCCCTGCGCCGTCGCCGCGCGCCACGCCATCGGCCAGATGCTGCCGGATGTGGTGCTGGGCTGCCTGGAGCAGGTGATCGGCGATGTGCCGGCGGAAGGTACCTCCTGCCTGTGGAACCCGATGCTGCTGGGTGGCCATGGGCTGGTCGGCGATGCCGATTACGGTAAGGCCACGCCGTTCGCGGTGAACCTGTTCCATACCGGCGGCACCGGCGCGCGGCCCGGCAAGGATGGGCTGTCGGCCACCGCCTTCCCGTCCGGCGTGCGCAACACCCCGGTGGAGATCAACGAGACGGTCGCCCCGCTGATCGTCTGGAAGAAGGAATACCGCACCGATTCCGGCGGGGCCGGGCGCTATCGCGGCGGCACCGGGCAGGTCATGGTGATTTCCCATGCCGAGGGCGCGCCCTTTGCGATTTCCTCCATGTTCGACCGCATGATCCACCCGCCGCGCGGCCGCAAGGGCGGTGCCGAGGGCCAGGTCGGCAAGATGTACCAGCGCGGCACAGGCACCGGCATGAAGCCGAAAGGCCGTCAGCCAATCCCCGCCGGCGAGACGCTGGTGCTGGAAATGCCCGGCGGCGGCGGCTTCGGCCGCCCCTATGAGCGGCCGGCAGCGGAGGTTGCGGCCGACGTGCTGGCCGGCTTCGTCTCCCGCGAGGCGGCGGAGCGCGACTATGGCGTGGTGCTGAATGACAATTACGGTGTGGACGAGGCCGCCACGCAGCAGCGCCGGTCACAGGCAGCGGCGGAGTAATTCATTATCGTCACCCTCGGGCTTGACCCGAGGGTCCAGAGAAACGGAGCCGTTCGCTGGATGGTCGGATCAAGTCCGACCATGACGAAATTATAGGAACCCCTAAGCCAGCTTCTCTTTCGTCTTCAGGAAGCGCAGCTTGGGGTTCTGCTCGATGGCGGTGTCGAGGTGCCAGTTGTTGCGCGCGAGGAAGACGGGGTCGCCGTCATGATCCTCCGCCAGGGTCGAGCCGTTGGCGTCGCGGAACTTCTTCAGCAGCAGCGGATCGTCCGATTCGATCCAGCGCGCGGTAATGTACTGGGTCTGCTCGAACTTCACCGGGATGCCGTATTCGGTGCGGATACGGTCGGCCAGCACGTCGAACTGCAGCACGCCGACCACACCGACGATCCAGCCGGAATCGAGGTTCGGCTTGAACACGCGGGCCGCCCCCTCCTCCGCCAGCTGGATCAGCGCCGCCCCCAGATGCTTCGCCTTCATCGGGTCTTCGGGTCGCACCCGCTGCAGCATTTCCGGCGCGAAGCTGGGAATGCCGGTGAACTGGATCGGCTCGCCCTCGGTCAGCGCGTCGCCGATGCGCAGATTGCCATGGTTCGGGATGCCGATGATATCGCCCGCCACCGCCTCCTCCGCGATCTCGCGGTCCTGCGCCAGGAACAGCAGCGGATTGTGCAGGTTCACCTGCTTGTCGGTGCGCACATGCTTCAGCTTCATGCCGCGCTTGAAATGGCCCGAGGCCAGCCGGAAGAAGGCGATGCGGTCGCGGTGCTTCGGGTCCATGTTCGCCTGGATCTTGAACACGAAGCCGCTGACCTTGTCCTCCAGCGGGTCGATGTTCCGGCCGACCGCCGGCTGCGGGCGCGGCGGCGGCACCAGCTCGGCCAGCCCGTCCAGCAGCTCGCGCACGCCGAAGCTGTTCACCGCACTGCCGAAATAGACCGGCGTCAGATGCCCCTCGCGGTACATCTCCATGTCGAATTCCGGCATCAGGCCGCGCGCCATCTCCACCTGTTCGCGCAGCTCCACCGCCGCATGGGACGGCAGCAGCTGGTCGATCTTCGGATCGTCCAGCCCGGTGCAGGTCACGGTCTCGCCGGAGAGCGCGCTGCGGCTCTTCGGCATCAATACCAGCTGGTCCTTCATCAGGTCGTAGCAGCCAAGGAAGCCCGGCCCCATGCCGATCGGCCAGGAGGCCGGTGTGACATGCAGCTGCAGTTCGTCCTCAATCTGCGACAGCAGCTCGAACGGGTCGCGCGCCTCGCGGTCCATCTTGTTGATGAAGGTGATGATCGGCACGTTGCGCAGGCGGCAGACCTCGAACAGCTTGCGGGTCTGCTCCTCGATGCCCTTGGCGGCGTCGATCACCATGACAGCCGAATCCACCGCCGTCAGCGTGCGGTAGGTGTCCTCGCTGAAATCCTCATGGCCCGGCGTGTCGAGCAGGTTGAAGGTGCGGTTCTCATAGTCGAAGGTCATCACCGAGACGGTGACCGAGATGCCCCGCTCCTTCTCCACCTTCATCCAGTCGGAGCGTGCACGCCGCGCGTCACCGCGCGCCTTCACGGCACCCGCAAGCTGGATGGCGCCGCCGAACAGCAGCAGCTTTTCGGTCAGCGTGGTCTTGCCGGCGTCCGGATGCGCGATGATCGCGAAGGTCCGGCGCCGCGACACGGTGTCGGCGAACTCGGTCATGGAACTCATAAGGGCGTTTCGAAACGTGGGCGTTAGGTGCCCCGTCGCGCCCGCGAAGTCAATGGCCGCTGGGAAATTCCCCCTTGCCTGCTGGCCCGTTCTGCGGCCAACTTGATAGCAAGAGTTACATTTCAGGGATGCCATCGCGATGACCGAAACCACCGTAATCCGCAATGCCGACTGGGTCGTGGCCCTCGACAAGGTTAAGGGCGAGCATGTCTATCTGCGCGATGCCGACGTCGCCTTCGAGGACAACCGCATCACCCATGTCGGCAAGGGCTACGAGGGCAAGGCGGACCGCGAGATCGACGGCCGCAACCGCGTCGTCATGCCGGGCATGGTCAATGTCCATTCCCACCCGACCAGCGAACCGCTGCGCAAGGGCATCACCGACGAGACCCGCAGCCCCGGCTTCTGGCATTCATCGCTGTACGAATATCTGACCGTCTTCGAGAACGATCCCGATGGCTATCAGGCCTGCATGCAGGTGGCGATGGCGGAGCTGCTGATGAGCGGCTGCACCACCGTGGCCGATCTGTCGATTGCCTTCGAGGGCTGGCTTGATACGCTGGCCGACAGCGGCATCCGCGCCGTGGTCGCGCCGATGTACCGCGACGCGCGCTGGTACACGACCGACGGGCACGAGCTGAAATATGACTGGAACCCGGAGAATGGCCGCAAGGGCTTCGAGAAGGCACGGCGGATCATCGACCTTGCCAACCAGCACCCGTCCGGCCGGCTGTCCGGCATGGTCTGCCCGGCGCAGATCGACACCTGCACGCCGGAGCTGATCCGCGACAGCTTCGACTATGCGGTGGAGAAGAACCTGCCGTTCCAGATCCACGCCGCGCAGGCGGTGACCGAATTCCTGGAGATGCAGCGCCGCCACGGGCTGACGCCGATCCAGTGGATGGAGTCCATCGGCGCGCTGGGCGAGCATTCGATCATCGGCCACGGCATCTTCCTCGACCATCACCCCTGGCTGCACTGGACGACGCGCAAGGATCTGGGCCTGCTGGCCGACAGCGGCTCGACCGTGGCGCACTGCCCGACCGTGTTCGCCCGGCGCGGCATCACGCTGCGCACCTTCGGCGGCTATATCCGGGCCGGCGTGAATATGGGCATCGGCACCGACACCTATCCGCACAATTTCCTGGAGGAGATGCGCTGCGTCGCCATGTATGCCCGCGTCATCGGCGAGAGCGTGGACGACCTGAACACCTCCGACGTGTTCAACGCCGCCACGCTGGGCGGGGCACGGGCCCTGCGCCAGCCGGACATCGGCGGCATCGCGCCCGGCTTCAAGGCCGATATCGTGCTGCTGGACGCCAAGCACCCGGCGATGATGCCGCTGCGTGAGCCGGTGCGCAGCCTGGTCTATGTCGCCGGCGACCGCGCGGTGAACGATGTGTTCGTCGATGGACGACAGGTGGTGCAGGACGGCAAGTGCCTGACCATCGATCTGCAGGCTGCCTCCGAAGCGCTGGAGGAGGCGCAGAAGCGCTCCCTGAAGAAGGTCTCCAAGCTGGACTGGAACAATCGCAGCGCCGACGAGCTGGCCCCTATGGCCTATCGTACCGTTGACCGGCTAAACTGACTTCGAATCGTCACTCAACTCTCAAAAAAAGAAACGCCCAAACCATGACCAAGACCTATTTTCCGGCTGCCGGTTCCGACTGGGAACGGCAGGAGCCGGCGGCTGCCGGTTTCGATGCCACGGCCCTTCAGGCCGCCGTCGATCACGCCATCTCGCATGAGACCGGCTGGGACCGCGACATCATGAAGGTGCTGACCGAGGGCCATTTCGAGCCGCCGCCCTATAACGAGATCCTGGGGCCGGTGCGCGAGCGCACGGGGCCGAACGGCCTTATCCTGAAGGGCGGGCGCATCGTCGCCGAATGGGGCGATACCAGCCGCGCCGACATGACCTTCTCGGTCTCCAAGAGCTACCTGTCGATCTGCGCCGGCCTGGCGGTGAAGAAGGGGCTGATCAAGGACATCCACGCCCCGATCCGCGAGCTGGTGAAGGATGGCGGCTTCGAGTCGGAGCAGAACCGCGACATCACCTGGCATCATCTGCTGCAGCAGACCAGCGAATGGGAAGGCACGCTGTGGGACAAGCCGGACCTGCTGGACCGCCACCGCGACCTGACCAGCGAGGGGGCCAATTCCAAGAAGGGCACCCACCGCGACCTGCAGAAGCCGGGCAGCTTCTGGGAATATAACGACATCCGCGTGAACCGGCTGTCGCTGGCCCTGCTGCGCGTGCTGGGCGAAGGCCTGCCTGCCGTGCTGAAGCGCGAGGTGATGGACCCGATCGGCGCCTCGCAGGACTGGGAATGGCATGGCTATCGCAATTCCTATGTCGAGATCGGCGGCCGCCAAGTCCAGTCCGTCTCCGGCGGCGGCCACTGGGGCGGCGGCATGATGATCGGCTCGCGCGACCATGCCCGCGTTGGCTTGCTGATGGCCAACAAGGGCACGTGGAACGGTACGGAAATCCTGCCGGAGAGCTGGATTGACGCCTCGCTGCAGCCCTGCGACCTGCAGCCGATCTATGGCTATATGTGGTGGCTGAATACCGACCGGAAGCAGTATCCCAGCGCGCCGGAGACCAGCTTCTTCGCGGTCGGCGCCGGCAATTCGATCATCTGGATGGACCCGGCGCACGACCTCGTCGCCGTGGTGCGCTGGATCGCCAAGCCGGGCTTCGACGGTTTCTGCCGACGCGTGATGGAGGCGATGCGCTAAGGGGGTGCCATGTCCTCCCCCGCCCCCTCCCCGGATTCGGGCGCCCTTCCCAACGCGGTGAAGGGCATCCTGTGCATGATCACCGGATCGGCGATCATCACGCTGAACGACACCGCGATGAAATGGCTGACGACCGACGGCGTGCCGGTCGGCCAGGTCATGTTCATCCGCGGCTGCGTTGCCATCGTGCTGGTCTATTTGACCATGCGCCGGCTGTTCGGCCGCGAGTCGCTGCGGGTGAACAGCTGGAAGGCGCAGCTTGCCCGCGGCTTCCTGTTCTGGCTGGCGGCCTTCATCTATAACCACGCGCTGCACCATCTGCCGCTGGCGACCGCCATTAGCCTGTCCTTCGTCGCCCCGCTGTTCGTCACCGCGCTGGCGGTGCCGCTGCTGGGCGAGCGGGTCGGCTGGCGGCGCTGGACGGCCGTGCTGGTGGGCTTTGCCGGCATGCTGATCATGATGCGGCCAGGCGGCGATATCGTGCTGATCTTCGCCACCCTGCCGATCATCGCCGCCTTCGTCGGCGCGGTGCGCGACATCCTGACCCGCAAGATGAGCGCGACCGAGAGTTCCGCCTCGATCCTGATGGTCACCACGGTCATGGTCACGCTGACCAGCGTGCCGACTGCCTTCGCCGGTGACTGGATCATGCCCGAGCCCGCGCATCTGGCGATCATGGTGGCGGCTGCCTGCTGCATGGTGCTGGCGCATTATCTGGTGATCGAGAGCCTGCGCCTGGCCGAGGCCGGCCTCGTGGTGCCGTTCAAATACACCCAGCTGATCTGGGGTGCTGTCATTGGCTTTGCGATCTGGGGCTATGTGCCGGATATCTGGCAATGGATCGGTGCCGCCGTGGTGATCGGCAGCGGGCTGTTCATCTTCCGCCGGGAGATCACCCTTGCCCGACAGAGACGATAGGCCCTCGGCCATTCCGCTGCCCAGCTCGCCGCCTGCGCAGTCGGCGCCGCCGGTACGGCGTGTCTCGGTCTCGACAGCACCGGGCAAGGGCATCGGACTGACCGTCGGCGGCACGGCGATCATCACCTTCAACGATGCCATCATGAAATGGCTGTCGGCCTTCCTGCCGGTCGGCGAGGCGCTGTTCGTGCGCGGCGGCTTCGCCATTCCCTTCATCTGCCTGCTGGCCTGCCTGACCGGTGGCTGGCGCACGCTGCGCGTGGGCCGCTGGAAGGCGCAGCTGCTGCGCGGCTCGCTTGTGGTCGCCGGCTCCTATTTTTTCTTCTATTCGGTGAAGTACCTGCCGCTGGCCGACGTGGTTGCCATCGGCTTCGCCGGGCCGCTCTTCACCACCGCGCTGGCCCCCTTCTTCCTGGGCGAGCGGGTCGGCTGGCGGCGCTGGAGTGCGGTGCTGATCGGCTTCGGCGGCGTGCTGCTGATGGTCCGCCCACAGGCCGCCTTCACCGGGGAGCTTGGCTGGATCGTGCTGCTGCCGCTGTGCGGTGCCTGCACGGGCGCCGTGCGCGACATCGTCACCCGCAAGCTGATGGCGACCGAGACCACCTCCGGTACGCTGCTGGTGACGACCTTCTGCGTCACCCTGTCCGGCCTCGCCACCTGGCCGCTGGGCTGGGTGCCGCTGGACAGCCAGCTGACACTGCTGCTGGCCGCCACCAGCATCCTGCTGGCCTCGGCGCATTTCCTGCTGATCACCGCCTATCGCTTCGCCGAGGCGGCGCTGATCGCGCCCTTCCGCTTCATCAACCTGTTGTGGGCGGCGATCTTCGGCTATCTGTTCTGGGGCGATGTCCCGAACGCGACCATGCTGGCCGGGGCCGCCGTGGTCATCGGCTCCAACCTGTTCATCTGGCACCGCGAGACGCGGCTGGCGAAGCGTCGCTAGATGACAACGTCCAGCAGCATCATGGTCACGAACCCGGCCATCAGGGCGAAGGTCGCCGGCGTCTCATAGCCATTGCGGTGGGTCTCGGGGATGACCTCATGGCTGATGACGAAGATCATCGCCCCTGCCGCCGCCGCCAGCGCCCAGGGCAGCGCCGGCTCCACGACGCTGACGAGGCCGGCGCCAATGAAGCCGCCGAACACCTCCACCACGCCAGTCAGCAGCGCGATGCCGATGGCCACTGCGCGGCTGTAGCCGAGGCCCAGCATGACCAGTGCCACGATGAAGCCCTCCGGCAAATTCTGGATGAAGATGCCGCTGGTCAGCGACAGCCCGTTGGAAATATCGCCGCCGCCGAATCCGACGCCGACCGCCAGCCCTTCCGGGAAATTATGGAAAGTGATGGCCAGCACGAACAGCCAGACCCGGCGGATTTCGACGGCATCGACATTTTCCGGCCCCTTGATCATGTGCTCATGCGGCAGGAACCGGTGCACGACATAGAGGCCGTAAGCGCCGATCATCATGCCCAGCGTGACCACAACGACGCCGGCCAGCGCGCTGCCATACTGCTCCGCACCGATATCCACGCCCTGCAGGATCAGCGAGAAGCAGGCCGCCGCCAGCATGATACCCGCCGCATAGCCCAGCAGCATGTCCTGGGTGCGCTGCGAGATGGTGGTAACGGCGAAGACCGGCAAGGCGCCGACACCGGTCGCCGCGCCCGCCGCAAGGCTGGCGATGACGCCGATCCAGATCATCGGCAGGCCGGCAAAGAACAGTTCGACACTCGCCATTGGGATTCTTTCCTTGAGCGGACGCAAAAAGGGCGCCGGACTATTTAAGACGGTCCGGCGCCCTGTGCGAGACTATTCGCGGAGGATTACTGCAACAGGCTGCGCAGCATCCAGGCGGTCTTCTCATGCGTCTGCATGCGCTGGGTCAGCAGATCGACCGTCGGTTCGTCGCCGGCCTTGTCGGCCAGCGGAAGCAACTCGCGCGCCGTGCGCACCACCGCCTCCTGGTCCTTCACCAGCTGGGCGATCATCTCCTCGGCGGAGGGAACGCCGGTCTCTTCCTTCACGCTGGACAGCTTCGCATACTGCGAATAGCTGCCCGGCGCCGGGAAACCGAGGGCACGGATACGCTCGGCAATCTCGTCCACCGCCAGCGCCAGGGCGTTGTACTGCTCCTCGAACATGAGGTGCAGCGTGTTGAACATGCGCCCGGTCACGTTCCAGTGGAAATTATGCGTCTTCAGATACAGCGTGTAGGTATCCGCGAGCAGCCGGGACAGCCCGTCCGCAATCGCCTTGCGGTCCTTCTTGCTGATGCCGATGTCGATTTCCGTACTCGTGCCCATCCGAACTCTCCTTCCGGTTGGCGAGGATGCCCCTGGGGGGATGGCCGATGATGACCTGGATCAGGCGGCCTCCTGCGCCTTGTTTACTTGCGCGCTGACAGCCTCCGCTTCAAGGGTGACTGCAACCGCATGAACCACGGCGGCGATGCGGATCGACGCCTGGATGGCCTCGCTCTTCAGGCCGTGCTTCAGCAGTTCGCGCTCGTGCGAATCGATGCACATGCCGCAGCCATTGATGGCGGACACGGCGAGGCTCCACAGCTCGAAATCCGCCTTGTCCACGCCCGGCTTGCCGATCACGTTCATGCGCAGCCGCGCCGGCATGGTGTGATACTCCTCGTTCGAGGAGAGGTGCACGAAGCGATAGTAGATGTTGTTCATACCCATGATCGCGGCAGCAGCCCGCGCGGCAGTCAGCGCCTCCGGCGACAGCTTCGAGGCGGCCTGCGCCTCGATGGCGGCGATCACCTCGGCATTGCGCGAGGCAATCGCGGATGCGAGGAAGGTGCCCCACAGCTGCTGCTGGGTCAGGGTCTCCTCATCGGCGAGGCTGGACAGGTTCAGCTTCAGGTCGCGCGCATAGTCGGGCAGCGCGCTCTTCAGGGTGTCGATGCTCATGGCAGGCTCCTTATTGGAAATCCGGTGAAGGCAGAGAGCGGCGGACGGTTCACCCGCGGGGGATGAGAGGGTGGGATGACGGGTGGCCATCCGCCGCCCCTCAGGCGCTGTTTAGGCGGCCTTGAGGGTCTCTTCGCCCTTCTGCCAGTTGCACGGGCACAGTTCGTCGGTCTGCAGCGCGTCCAGCACGCGGATGACTTCCTTCGGGTTACGGCCGACCGACAGGTCGTTCACCGACACGAAGCGGATGATGCCGTCCGGATCGACGATGAAGGTGGCGCGGTTGGCGACGCCCTCTTCCTTGTCGAGAATGCCGAGGGCAGCGCTCAGCTCCTTCTTGATGTCGGCCAGCCATGGATAGGTGACAGCCTTCAGGTCATCGCGGCTCTGGCGCCAGGCGACATGCACGAACTCGGAGTCGGTGGAGCCGCCGATAAGAACCGCGTCGCGATCCGCGAAATCCTCGTTCAGCTCGCCGAACGCCACGATCTCGGTCGGGCACACGAAGGTGAAGTCCTTCGGCCAGAACATGTAGACCTTCCACTTGCCCTCGAAGCTGTCCTGGTTCAGAACCGGGAAGTCCTTCGGCAGCTCGGCCGACTCAACGGCCTTCAGGGAATAAGCGGGGAACTTGTCGCCAATGGTAAGCATGTTGATGTCTCTCCATGAATTGGGTTCGGGTAAGCCGACAAACGGAATATGCTGCAGCGCACGCATTCTTTCCAATGAGTTAATCCGATAGTTACAATCGATAAAATCAATGACCCCACTCCCCACCCTGAAGCAGCTCCGCTATCTCGTGGCATTGGCCGAACATCATCATTTCGGTAAGGCCGCCGAGGCCTGCTTCGTCACCCAATCCACCCTAAGCGCCGGCATCCAAGAGCTGGAAACCCTGCTGGGCACGGTGCTGGTGGATCGCGGCAACCGCAGTGTGATCTTCACCCCTGTGGGTGAGGCCGTGCTGCAGCGCGCAAGAAAGCTGCTGAGTGATGCGGAGGAACTGGTGGAGGAGGCCGCCGCCGGCCGGCAGCCGCTGTCCGGCCGCCTGCGCATGGGCGTCATCCCGACGGTGGGCCCGTTCCTGCTGCCCCGCATCCTGCCCGCCCTGCGGGAGGCCTATCCGGCGCTGAAGCTGTATCTGACCGAGGACCGCACCGAACGGCTGGTCGAGCAGCTGAAGGAGGGTGCGCTGGATATCCTGCTGCTGGCCCTGCCTTACGATATCGGCGATGTCGAGACCATTACCCTTGCGGGAGACAGCTTCTATTTCTGCTGCCTGCCGGAGCATCCGCTGGCACAGCGCAACCTCGTCCCGGTGGAAGCGCTGAAGGGCGAGAATTTGCTGCTGCTGGAAGACGGGCATTGTCTGCGTGACCATGCGCTGTCCGCCTGCCGGCTGGAAGGTGCGCGGAACAGCCAGGGCTTCCGCGCCACCAGCCTGCATACGCTGGTACAGATGGTCGATAACGGGCTGGGTGTCACGCTGCTGCCAAAGCTGGCGCTGGATGGCAAGCTTCTGGACGGCACCCGTCTGGTCGCGCGGCCCATGGACGACCCGGAGGCCACGCGCGAGATCGGGCTGGTCTGGCGGCGCGGCACCGCCCGGCGCGAGGAATTCCAGCTTCTCGCCGATTTCTTGAAAGCGCAGATGGCGGCGCTATCTACCTGACCTTAAAGCTTTTCCGGCAGGACCATAGAATGATAACCAACACAGCCCGCGCCTTCTGGATTGACCGGCCCGGCAAGGGCGTGATCCGCGAGGAGAGTCTGCCGGAACCGGCCGGGGGCGAAGTGCGCGTGCGCACGCTCTACAGCGCCGTCAGCCGGGGCACGGAGAGCCTGGTGTTTCAGGGCAAGGTGCCGCAGAGCCAGTGGCAGGCGATGCGCGCCCCCTTCCAGGGCGGCTTCTTCCCCGCCCCGCTGAAATACGGCTACATCAATATCGGTGTGGTCGAGGATGGCGCCCTGCCCGCCGGCACGCCGGTCTTCTGCCTGTACCCGCATCAGGACCGCTATGTCGTGCCGGCCAATGCCGTCACCTCCCTGCCCGACAGCCTGCCGCCGGAACGTGCCGTGCTGGCCGCCAACATGGAAACCGCGATCAACGGCCTGTGGGATGCCGCCCCGCTGGTCGGCGACCGCATCGCGGTGATCGGCGCCGGCGTGGTCGGCTGTCTGGTCGCCTTCCTGGCCAGCCGCCTGCCGGGCGCACAGGTCGAGCTGATCGACATCGACCCCGCCAAGGCCGCCATTGCCGAGGCGCTGGGCATCCCCTTCGCGCTGACCCGAGACGCCAGCCGCGAGGCGGATATCGTCATCCATGCCAGCGGCAACCCGATGGGGCTGCAAAGCGCCCTCACCCTCGCCGCCTATGAGGCCACGATCCTGGAAATGAGCTGGTACGGCAGCACGCTGGTTCCTCTGCCACTGGGTGAGGAATTTCACTCCAAGAGACTGATATTAAAGTCATCACAGGTTGGCGGCGTCTCCCCGGCCCGGCGTGCGCGGCGAGGTTTTGCCGACCGCATGGCGCTGGCCCTGTCGCTGCTGGCCAATGACCGGCTGGACGCGCTGATCACCGGCGAAAGCCCGTTCGAGGAACTGCCGGACCTGATGCCCACACTCGCGTCTAACTCTGCCGGCACGCTCTGCCACCGTATCCGTTACTGAGGAACCCACCATGTTCAGCGTTACCGTCCGCGACCATTTCATGATCGCCCACAGCTTCGTGGGTGAGGTGTTCGGCCCCGCCCAGGCGCTGCATGGCGCCACCTATGTGGTGGATGTCGAGTTCCGCCGCCCGAAGCTGGACAGCGACGGCATCGTCGTCGATATCGGCCGTGCGACGGACACGCTTAAGGCCGTGCTGGCCGAGTTCAATTTCAAGAATCTGGACGAGGAAGCGCAGTTCCGTGGCCAGAACACCACCACCGAATTCATGGCGAAGGTGGTGTTCGACCGCATGGCGGAACGCATCGCGGCGGGCGATCTGGGCGCGCAGGCCGGCGGCTTGAGCGGCATGAAGGTCGCCCTGCACGAATCCCACGCCGCCTGGGCCGCCTATGAGGGCAGTCTCCCGGCGTGAGCAGCCTGCATTTCCTGCTGCCGGGCAACCCGGACACCCGCACCGGCGGCTATCTCTATGATGCCCGCATCAGCGCCGGGCTGGAGACGCTCGGCTGGGCTGTCCTTCGCCACCGGCTGGCCGACAGCTTCCCCTTCCCCGGCGCCGACGATCTGGGCCAGGCAGCCGATATCCTCGCCAGCCTGCCGGACGATGCGCTGGTGCTCATCGACGGGCTGGCGCTGGGCGTGCTGCCCGCCGTGATTGCGCCGCATACCGCGCGGCTGCGCCTCGCCGCACTGGTGCACCATCCGCTCGCCGAGGAAACCGGACTGGACGAAGCGGCCCGGCACTGGCTGTTCGAAAGCGAGAAGGCAGCGCTGGCGATGGTCCGCCATACCATCGTCACCAGCCCCTTCACCGCCACGGCGCTGGCCCCCTATGGCGTGCCGCAGGACCGCGTCACGGTGATCCTGCCCGGCACCGACCCCGCCCCGGTGGCGCAGGGCTCCGGCAACCCCGGTCTGCACATCCTGACCGTCGGTACGCTGACGCCACGCAAGGGGCATGATGTGCTGCTGACCGCGCTGGGCACACTGCTGCACCATGACTGGACGCTGAAGCTGGCCGGCGGCGCACGCGACGAGGCAACAGCAGCGCTGGTCAAAAAACTGATTCAGGACAAGGGCTTGTCGGATCGAGTCACCATGGTTGGTGAAGTCGATGGCGCGGCGCTGGCGGCCCTGTACGACCGCGCTGACCTGTTCGCGCTGGCCTCGCATTACGAGGGCTATGGCATGGTCTTCGCCGAGGCGCTGGCGCGCGGCCTGCCGGTCCTCGGCACCACCGGCGGCGCGATCCCGACCACCGTTCCGCCCGAGGCCGGGCTGCTGGTCCCGCCTGGCGATACAGATGCCTTCGCGCAAGCGCTGGGGAGGCTGATGACCGATCAAGCCCTGCGTCAGACTCTCCGCGATGGCGCGCTGACGGCACGCGATACCCTGCCGCGCTGGCCGGATCAGGCCCGCGCCCTCGCAAAGCTGCTGGAGACGCTATGAGCGGCTTCTCATCCGACTGGCTCGCCCTGCGCGCACCCTATGACGATGCGGCACGCGACAAGGCGCTGCTCGACCTTTTGCGCGACTGGCGCGTGCGGCATGGCGGGATCGGCATTCTCGATCTCGGTTGCGGCACCGGCGCCTCCCTGCGCGCGCTGGCGCCGCTGCTGCGCGGCACGCAGCGCTGGGTGATGGCGGATCATGACCCTGCCCTGCTGAAGGCGATCCCGGACCACACCGCCCGCTGGGCGTCGGCGGCTGGCCATGAGATGACGGGAGACGCTGTCACCGGCACGGGTTTCACCGCCAGTCTGGTCCCGCACCGGGCCGATCTGGCCGCCGGACTGGATGATCTGCCGCTGGACGGCGTGCGCCTGGTCACCGCCTCGGCACTGCTCGACCTGGTTTCGGCGGACTGGCTGGCAAGCCTTGTCGATCTCTGCCGGCGCCATGGCCTCGCCTGTTATGCCGCGCTGACCTATGACGGGCGGCTCGACTGGACGCCGGTGGACCGGCTGGATGCGGAGATGCACGCGCTGTTCGACCGGCACCAGCGCGGCACCAAGAGCTTCGGCCCGGCGCTGGGCCCCGATGCCGCGCAGGCCGCCACAGCCGCCTTCCGCGCCGCCGGGTTCACTGTCCAGACGGGCCGCAGCGACTGGCAGATGGAGGCCGGCGACCGCGACATGCAGGAGGCGCTGCTGGCCGGCTATGTCCAGGCTGTGCTGGAGATCGCGCCGGATCGCGCCGGGGAGATCGAACATTGGCGGCAGCGCCGTCGCTTCGCCATCGGTGCCGGCAGCAGCCGCCACCGCGTCGGCCATACCGATCTGCTGGCCCTGCCAGGCTAACTATTCTTTCTGAGGTCGAAGTCGAACAGCACATCTGCCCCCATCGGATGGATGCGGCAGGGCGGCCGCAAGGCGCTGTCCAGACTGTCGATGACCGGCAGGGTGATCGCCGGTACGCCGGAGCCGATCAGCATTGGCGCCACCGCGATCTGCAGCCGGTCCAGCAACCCGGCCTGCAGGAAGCCGGAGACGGTCCGCCCGCCGCCTTCGATGAAGATGCGGGACAAGCCCAGCCCGCGCAGCGCCGACAGGATATCGGCGGGAGCGATGCCTTCCGGCCGTGCCGGAAGCACAAACCGCTCCCCCGGCCCGTCAACGGTGCCGGTCAGCACCAGGGTGCGGACCTCGCCGTCGGTGAATATCCTGCGATCACGCGGGAGGCGGCCCATCGGGTCGATCACCGCGCGCACCGGGTTGCGGCCCGGCACATAGCGCACGGTCAGTGCCGGATCGTCCGCCGCCACCGTGCCGGCACCGACCAGCACGCAATCGGCCAGTGCGCGCAGCCGGTGCAGATGGACGATATTCTCCTGCCCGGTCACATAATGCGACTTGCCGCTGGCGGTCGCGATGCGGCCATCCAGGCTCTGCCCCAGATGGGCCAGCACCCAGGGGCCGTCCTCCAGACCGGCGCAGGGATCGCTGTCGGCCATGCTATTGCCGGATCGCCTCGGCCTCGATGATGAGATCGACCCTGTCGCCGACCCAGCCATTCTCGACCGCGTACATCATGCCGAAATCGCTGCGCTTGAAGCTGCCGCGCGCGGAGATACCGGTGACAAAATTGGGCTTGGAGAGCAGCCCGCCGCCGAACGGGTACTCAGCACTCTTGTTCCAGGTCACATCCAGCGTAACCGGCTTGGTTACGCCAAGGATGGTCAGGTCGCCGGTGACCTTCCCGGTACGCTCACCGGTCGGTTCGCTGCCGGTCATGGTGAAGACCATCTCCGGAAATTCCCCAGCATTCAGGAAGTCAGGGCCGCGCAGATGCTCGTCGCGCTTCTCGTGCGCGGTATAGACGCTGGCACTCTTGATCGTGACCGTGAGGTCGGAGAGCTGCCGCGTCTCGCGGTCGAAGCGGAAGCTGCCCTCGGCCTCGCGGAACAGGCCCAGCACCTTCGCATAACCGATGTGATCGACCAGGAAGCCGACGGACAGATGCTCCGGGTCGATCTTGTAGGCCTCCGGCGCCGCTTCGGCGCGCGCGGCGCCCAGCGTCAGCAGGGCTGCCAGCGTCAGCGCGGGAAGTTGCCGCATCAGGGTCATTGCACTCGCTCCTTCCGTTCGGTTCGGTACAGAAAGCGACTATCGATGGCGAATGAGGCAGTCACAAGGCCGGTCGCCAGTGCTGCCAGGGCAATGGCCGCGACATCCGGCAGGCCCGGCACCAGGGCCGCGACCAGCGCGATGGCCTGCACGACGAAGACGGTCTTGCGGCGCAGGCTGGGCGGCAACGGCCGGTCATAGCGCGGCATCAGCGTGAGCCAGGCCAGGAACAGGTAGCGCAGCGCGCCGCACAGCACGACCCAGGGGCCGGCTGCCGTACCTTCCGCCACCAGCAGGCACAGCACCAGGATGAGGAAGCCATCGACCTCCATATCGAAGCGCGCGCCAAAGGCACTGACCAGCCCCAGCCACCGCGCCAGCCAGCCATCCAGCCCGTCCATCGCCAGGATCGCCAGCGCCGTCAGCGGCAGCAGCCAGCCCAGATTGGCGGCTTCCTCCACGCGGCCGATGAGGCCGGCCAGCAGGCACACGCCGGCGGCGCGCAGCAGCGTGACCAGATTGGCCGCGCCAAAGCGGGTATGCGGCGCGTGGTGGGACAGCCCGCGGATCAGGAACCCGCCGATCAGCGCGAAGGGCAGCAGGCTCTGCGCGAATTGCAGCGGGTGCGCCATCTGGCCGATCAGCAGGGCCAGCATGGCTGCCGCCGTCAGCGCGACGGCCAGCACCGCGTCGCGGCGCAGACGCGGCGTTATCGCCGTACCAGCCTCGCCCGGAAACATCATCGCCCCTTGGCCTCACGATAATTCATGACAGTTCATATGCCGTAACGCTTGACCGCGCCGACCCACTCTGAAAGATGGCACTCGACATGCCGCCCTCGCCAGTTCCTACCGGCCCGGCACTTTGCAAACACATATAAGATGGACGCCCCATGAGAGACTTCCACCGTCCCGGCCGCTCGCCGGTCTATGCCCAGAACGCCGCGGTCGCCACTTCGCACCCGCAGGCCGCCCTGGCTGCCCTCAACATCCTGCAGCAGGGCGGCAACGCGGTCGATGCTGCCGTTGCCGCCGTGGCGCTGCTGGGTGTCATCGAACCGGCGATGACCGGCATCGGCGGCGATTGCTTCGTGCTCTATGTGCCGAAGGGCAAGGGCAAGGTGATCGCGCTAAACGGATCCGGCAAAGCGCCGGCCGCCGCCCATGCCGAATGGTATGCCGAGCGCGGCGAGACCACGCAGCCGCTGAACAGCCCGCATGGCGTCACCGTTCCGGGCGCCGTCGCCGCCTGGGACCGCTTGGTCGCCGACCATGGCACCAGGTCGCTGGGCGAGCTGCTGCAGCCGGCCATCAAGGCCGCCGAGGAAGGCTTCGTCGTCGCCCCGAAGGTCGGCAGCGACTGGGCCGGCGATGCACCGCGCCTGGCCGCCGATCCGGTCAGCAGCAAGATCGTGCTGGTGGACGGCAAGGCGCCGGCCATCGGCTCCGTCTTCAAGGCGCCGCTGTTGGCGGCCACGCTGAAGAAGATCGCGGCTAAGGGCCGGGACGGCTTCTACACCGGCGAGGTGGCGGAGGATATCGTCAGCCACCTGAACAGTCGCGGCGGCCTGCATACGCTGGAGGATTTCGCCAACGCCGCGCCGGAATATGTCGAGCCGATCAAGACCACCTACAAGGGCCTCGACATCTATGAATGCCCGCCGAACGGCCAGGGCATCACCGCGCTGATCATCCTGAACATCCTGTCCGGCTTCGACCTGAAGGATACCGGCCTCAGCGAGGCCGACCGCATCCATCTGCTGGCCGAGGCGACCAAGCTGGCCTATCACCAGCGCGACGACTATATCGGCGATCCGGCCCAGGTGAAGATCCCGGTGGAGAAGATCCTGAGTGCCGGCTATGCCGACGCGCTGCGCGCCCGGATCGACATGAGCAAGGCCGGCGCGCCGGTCTCCGTCGATGTGGACAGCGTGGAGCACAAGGACACGACCTATCTGTGCGTCGTGGACAAGGACGGCAACGCGATCTCCTTCATCAACTCGGTCTTCCACGGATTCGGCAGCACCATCGTTACGCCGAAGACCGGCGTGGTGCTGCAGAATCGCGGCCTGTCCTTCAAGTTCGCGCCGGGCCATGTGAATTCCATCGCGCCGGGCAAGCGGCCGATGCACACCATCATCCCGGCGATGGCGATGAAGGGCGATACCTGCGTCGGCCCGTTCGGCGTGATGGGCGGCCAGTACCAGTCTACCGGCCATGCCGGCTTCATCACTAACATGCTGGATCGCGGCATGGACATCCAGGAGGCGATGGACGCCCCCCGCACCTTTGCCTATGGCGGTCCGCTGCAGGTGGAGAACGGCGTCGATGACGCGACCATCGCCGATCTGGAAAAGCGCGGCCACACGGTCGAGCGCGCCCCGGCGAAGAAGCCGATCGGCGGCAGCCAGGCGATCTTCCGCGATCTGGAGACCGGCGTTCTGGTCGCCGGCTCCGACCCGCGCAAGGATGGCTGCGCGCTGGGCTATTAAAGGCTAGTCACCCGCCCGTGCCTCGCTCAGGGTGGCCCTGGCCGCCCTGAGCCGGCTGCGGCAGGCATGGACGAAGGCGCCATAGCCGACCGCCGTGCAGACCGCCATCATGATGATCAGCGGCCAGGCGCTGTCGGACAGCGCATGACCGATGATGAAGGTCAGCAACCCGCCCAGCGCCATCTGGGAAAAGCCCAGCAGGCCGGAGGCCGATCCGGCAACGCCCGGGTCCACGCTGACCGCGCCGGATACCCCGCTCGGCTGGCTGACGCCATTGCCCATGGCGATCAGCCCCATTGGCGCGAACAGGCCGAAGAGCGACAGCGGCAGCCAGAGTGCCGCCGCGATCATCGCCACTACCCCCACTGTCGAGATCGCCACGCCCAGCCGGATCATCCGGTCCACGCCATAGCGCATGCTGAGCCGCCCGGCGATGAAGCTGCCGGTCATGTAGCCGACCGCCACCAGGATGAAATAGATGCCGTAATCCTGCGGCGAGGCGCCGATCAGCTCGATCACCACATAGGGCGCACCACCGATGAAGGCGAAGAAGGCCCCGGTCGAGAACGCAACCGACAGCGCATAGCCGGCATAGACGGGCTGGCGCGTCAGCCGGCCATAGATGCCGATCATGGTCCCGAGGCTCGCCCCCTCAATACGCTGGAAGTTGGTTTCATGCAGCCAGCGCGTGGCAGCGGCCATGACCAGCGCGCCGAACACGGCCACGAACAGGAAGCTCGCCTGCCAGCCGAACCAGGATTCGAGATAGCCGCCGATGGCCGGCGCGATGGCCGGCGCGACCGCCATCGCCATGACGATATAGGCCAGCACGCTGGCCGCGCGGTCGCGCGTATAGATATCGCGCACCATGGCACGGGTCAGCACCATACCGGCACAGCCGCCCAGCGCCTGCGCGATGCGGCCCAGGATCAGGAATTCGACCGTCGGCGCCACCATCGCTACCAGGCTGGACAGCACCTAGAGCGTCAGCCCGCCCAGCAGCACAGGCCGCCGGCCGAACCGGTCGGACAGCGGGCCATAAAACAGCTGCCCCACCGCCACGCCCGCCAGGAACAGCGTCAGGCTGAGCTGGATCGTCGCGTAATCGGTGGCGAAGACGCGCGCCATGTTCGGCATGGAGGGCTGAAAGATATTCAGCGCCAGCGGTCCGGTCATGGTCACCGCGATCAGCATCGCGGTCGGCGGCGTCCGGCGTTCCAAATTCATTCGGTACCAAAAACAGACGGGCAAATTGGCGACAGGAAATTGTCTGGCGCGGTGTCTTCCCGCAAAAGTAGCACGAGATTTCAAAACTCAATATCCCGCCTGTAAGGAGCATTCACAAAAAACATCCATGCGGCTACTCGCGCGGGCATGGCGCTGCCGCTTCCCTGAAACCGGGAAAGGCACTAGCTTGTTGGCCAATCAACAAACCCATCCAAGGAATTCCCAGAGGAACCCCATGACTGGTCCGAAAACCCTGCTTGAGATGTCCGGCGCGCCGCTGACGCCGTCTGCCCTGTCCGCTGCCGCCATCGTCTCGATCGATTGCCAGAACGAATATGTGAATGGTGCGCTGGCTCTGCCCGGCGTGGCGAGCGCGCTGGCCGAATGCGCCCGGGTGATCGCCGCCGCGCGCGCTGCCGGCACGCCGATCATCCATATCGCCCATCGCGGCAAGGCCGGCGGGGCGTTCGATCCCGATGCCCCGCGCGGACAGATCGCCGAACCGGTAAAGCCGGCGGAGGGCGAGACGGTGATCTGGAAGCCGCTGCCCAACGCCTTCGCCCAGACCGATCTGGACGCGGCGGTGAAGGCCACTGGCCGCAAGGAGCTGATCCTGGTCGGCTTCATGACGCATATGTGCGTCAGCTCCACGGCGCGCGCGGCGCTCGATCTCGGCTATCGCTGCACCATCGTGGAGGCCGCCTGCGCCACCCGCGACCTGCCGGCGCCCGGCGGCGGGACCATCGGCGCGGCGGAACTGCACCGCGCCTCGCTGGCGGCACTGGCCGACCGCTTCGCCATCATCGCGCCGAACGCGGCTTCGCTGCCGGCCTAAGCGGTGATGGCGCAGGCATGACCGGCCCGCGACACCATCTCCGGACCGGTCTTGCCTGCCTGCTGCTGGTGCTGTTGCTCATGCCGCTGGGCGGCTGCGGTACCAATATCGCCCGCAGCGCCGCCTGCGAGCGCTTCCTGTCGGTGCTGGAGCCGGGCTATGACCGCATCGAGTGGCTGCGCTGGCGCCACCCCGAGGGCACGCTGAACAATGTACGCGGCGAGTACCGGCTGGCAGGCAGCGGGGTCACCCGCTGGATTCGCTGCGATTTCGCCGCCGAGGCGCAGGAGGATGGCAGCTTCGCGCTGATCCGGCTGGAGACCGACCGCGAGGGTGTGCTGACGCCGGTACAGCGGCACATGCTGTTCCTGGCGCTGCGGCTGGCCGGCCCGGCCCCGGAGCGCCCCGCCTCCCCCTGGCAACCGGCCGCCTACTTCTTCCAGCAGCTGCTGAACGCGCTGACCGTGGCCAGCCCCTACGCGCTGCTGGCGGCGGGCTTCACGCTGATCTACGGCATCATCGGACGGATCAACTTCGCCTTCGGCGAGATGGCGATGCTGGGCGCCTATGTCACCGTGCTGCTGGCCGTGCTGGCGGGCGAGGCCGGAGGGGTCCTCACCAATCCGCTGGTACTGCTGGGCCTGCTGGCCGCCGTCATGGCGATCACCGGCTTCTATGGCTGGCAAAGCGAACGGCTGGTGTTCCGCCCGCTGCGCGGCAGCCCGTCCCATGCCGTGCTGATCGCCGCCATCGGCCTGTCGATCCTGCTGCAGGAGGGCGTCCGGCTGGTCCAGGGCACGCGCGACCGCTGGCTGCAACCGGTGTTCTCGGCGCGTTACCGCATCGCCGACAGCGGCGATTTCGCGGTCTATGCCAGCCTCGGCCAGCTGGTGCTGATCGCAACCGCCGGACTGCTGCTGGCCGGGTTGCTGTTCCTGCTTGCCCGGCACCGCACCGGCCGGGCGATCCGGGCCTGCGGCGAGGATGCGCGCATGGCGGCGCTCCTGGGCGTGGATGTGGACCGCACGGTGGCGCTGTGCTTTGCCATCGGCAGCGCCCTTGCCGCGGCGGCCGGCCTGCTGCTGGCGCTCTATTATGGCGGGGTGAACTTCCACATGGGTTTCCTGATCGGCTTCAAGGCGCTGGCGGCGGCCATTATCGGCGGCATCGGCTCAGTTCCGGGGGCGATCCTCGGCGCCATTGTCATCGGCGCGCTGGAGACCTTCTGGTCCGCCTATTTTACCGGGGCCTACAAAGATGTATCGGTGTTCGCCCTGCTGGCCGTGATACTGATCTTCCGCCCACACGGGCTGTTGGGCAGGCGTAAGGAGCGCGGCGACTGAGGCGTTGCCTCCGCCTGCCGGCGGTGACAGGCTACAGGGTCAATTCAGAACGATAATCAATCAAGGGCTTGGACATGGGTTTCGATGTGGCGCGCGCACGGGCGGAGACACCGGGCTGCGAGACGGTCATTCATCTGGCGAATGGCGGGGCCGGGCTGATGCCGGCACCGGTGCTGAAGGCGGTGAAGGACCATCTGGATCTGGAAGCGCAGATCGGCGGCTATGAGGCGCGGCGCGCGCGGGACAAAGAGGTCGAGGGGCTGTACGAAAGCGCGGCGCGCTATTTCAACTGCTCGACCGACGAGATCGCCTCGGTGGAGAACGCGACTGTCGCCTGGGACATGGCCTTCTATTCCATGTCCTTCAAACCGGGCGACCGCATCCTGACCGCCGCGGCCGAATATGCCAGCAACTATATCGCCTATCTGCAGGTGGCCAAGCGCACCGGCGCAGTGGTCGAAGTGGTGCCGAACGACAATAGCGGCCAGCTCGACGTCAAGGCGCTGGAGAACATGATCGACAGCCGGGTGAAGCTGATCAGCGTCACCCATGTGCCGACCAATGGCGGGCTGGTGAACCCGGCCGCCGCCATCGGCAAGGTCGCCCGCGCCGCCGGCATCCCCTACTTGCTGGATGCCTGCCAGTCCTTCGGCCAGATGAAGCTGGACATGCAGGAGATCGGCTGTGACATGGCCTCCGTCACCGGCCGCAAATACATGCGCGGCCCGCGCGGCACCGGCCTGCTCTATGTCCGCAAGTCGATGCTCGATAAGCTGGAGCCACCCTTCCTCGACCTGCATTCGGCGCTGTGGACCGGCCCCGACAGCTACGAGATGCAGCCAAACGCAAAGCGCTTCGAGAACTGGGAGAAATATGTCGCCGGCCAGATTGGCCTGAAGACCGCCATCGACTATGCGATGGGCTGGGGCATCGACGCCATCGAGGCGCGCGTGACAGCACTGGCCGATGGTTTCCGCGACAAGCTCTCCGCTATTCCCGGCGTCACCGTGCGCGATCTGGGGGAGAAGCGCTGCGGCATCGTCACCTTCACCCGCGACGGCGTGGAACCGGAGGCGATCATGGCGGCGATGACCGCCAACAAGATCAACTGTTCGGTCTCGCGCATCACCTCGACCCGTATCGACATGACCCAGCGCGGGCTGGAGAAGGTGCTCCGCACCGGCGTGCATTACTACAACAACGATGCCGAGTTGGACCGCTTCCTGGAGGTTCTGGAAAGCGTGAAATAACAGGGGATTAAGGCCCCCAGCCCTCCAAATGACGCTGCTGCATGGCTGCGGGCTCTCCCATGCTATCTTTGCGTTACTCTCGCGCGGCGCCCGGCGCGATGCTGCCGCTGGCCGTATCGTACGGCCCGTGCCGGACGGCGAAAGGCGCCCCGTTTCGGGGAGTCCGCCCTGTCGTCGATGCGAACCGTCCGGCGGCAACTCGTGTTCCAAGGGCCACTCCGGTCATGAACGCGCTTCTGATGCTCGGCCTCGCCGTGCTGCTGCTTGCGTCCTTCGTCTTCTTCTCGCGCTACCTGAAACAGCTCTCCCTCCGCCCCAACGGCAAGGTCCTCGGGACCGGCGGCCAGGGCACCGTGGGCGATGCCAGCTGGTTTGAGATGCTGGTGATCGGCGACCTGATCCTGCTGATCAGCGCGCTGATCTTCGGCATCAAGGGCACCATGGCCCTCTTTTAAGAGCCTAGGGCACCACGCCCTCAGGCTGCGCCAGGGCATGCGTGGCAATGGCGCCGGCATGGGTGAGCCAGATATCGTCGCGCCGTGACGCGATGTGGCTGAGAGCCCGCCGCAGATGGCGCAGCCGGTGCGGCTGGCCGACGATATAGGCATGCAAGGCGATACCGAAGACCAGTGGCTGGTTTTCGGATTGGCGGAGCATTTCCTCGAACGCATCGACGATCATGTCGGCAAAGACATCGCCCTCCACCTTGCGTGCGACAATCGCCGGTATGTCGTTGATTTCCTGGGGATAAGGCATAGCCAGAATACGCCCCTGCCTTGTCTTCATCCAGATCGGCTGGTCATCCGCGCACCAGTCCAGCACATAGCTGTAGCCGGCCTCCTGCAGCAGGTCGGGCGTCAAACGGCTCTCCGATATCCAGGGACCGAGCCAGCCTTGCGGGCGCCTGCCCTCATGCCGTTCGATGATCGTGGTCGCCTCCGCGATCAACGCGCGCTCCGCCGCCTCGTCCAGCACGCCCTGCCGTTCGGCGTTGGTGCGGCCATGCCCCACCACCTCGTCACCGCGCGCCCGGAAGGCGTCCATCAGCTGCGGGCAATAGCCGTAGATCTCGCTGTTCACCAGCACGCTGACCGGCAGCTTCAGCTCGTCGAACAGCTCCAGCATGCGCCAGGCGCCGACCCGGTTGCCATAGTCGCGCCAGGCATAGTTCAGTACGTCGGGTTGCGGCCCACCCGGTGCCAGCTCCGCGCCCAGCCCCTCGCCAAAGGCGAAATGCTCCAGATTCAGCGCGATATAGACGGCCAGCCGCTTCTCACCCGGCCAGCGGTAGTCCGGCCGGCCGACAATGGGCACATACTCATAGCGGCCATGGGTCGGGAGCATTCAAACCTCGCGAAGTGGATGTTAAGGTTGCGCCGAAATCCGAAGAAACAGGAGCATAGCGCATGACCGATATAGCGTCCCAGTCTGCAGCACGGCCCAACCTGGTCGGCCCGCTGATCGACGAGGCGCGGCTGTGGGACCGCCACGAGACGCTGGGCGCCATTGGCGGCACGCCCAAGGGCGGCGTGAACCGGCAGGCGCTGACCGGCGAGGAGGTGGAGGCCCGCAAGCTGATCGCCAGCTGGGCGAAGGGGTTGGGCTTCAGCATCGCCACCGACCCGATCGGCAACATGTTCATCCGGCGCGAGGGCACCGATCCCGACGCCGCGCCCGTGGTTTCCGGCTCGCACATCGACACCCAGCCGACCGGCGGCAAATATGACGGCGCCTATGGCGTGCTGGCCGCCTTCGAGGTGCTGGAAGCGCTCGAGCGCAACGGCGTGAAGACCCGCCGGCCGCTGGAAGTCGGTATCTGGATGAATGAGGAAGGCAGCCGCTTCCAGCCGGGCTGCGTCGGTTCCGGCGTGTTCACCGGGCGCAAGAATCTGGACGAAATCCTGGCCATGACCGACCGCGCCGGCATCACCGTGCGCGACGCGCTTGAGCCTTGCCTGGCCGCCACGCCAGACGCCACCCGCCGTCCGCTGGGCACGCCGATCCACGCCTATCTGGAGGCCCATATCGAGCAGGGGCCGCGTCTGGAGGCCGAAGGGCTGCAGATCGGCGTCGTCACCTCGATCCAGGGCATGCGCCGCTTCGAGATCGACATCGAGGGCGAGGAAGCCCATGCCGGCACCACGCCGCGCGCCAATCGCAAGGACGCACTGTCCGCCGCCGTGCGTGTGATAGCGGCGCTGGAGGAGCTGATGCACGATCCGGACGACGTCGTGCGCTTCACCGTCGGCCGCATGGAGGTCTCGCCCGGCTCCCCCAACGTGGTGCCCGGCCATGTGCATTTCAGCATCGATTTCCGCCATCCCGACATGGAAGTGCTGAAGCAGCGCGGCGACGCGGTGGAGCGGATCGCCAAGGAAAAGGCCGCCCCCTGCCCGGTCACGGTGAAGGGTTTCGGCACCAACCCGCCGGTGCATTTCCCGAAGCAGGTTGTGGATACGGTGCGCCGCGCCGCCGAACGGCTGGAGCTGCCCTCGATGGACATGCCCTCGGGTGCTGGCCACGATGCCGGCCTGATCAGCGCGGTGGCGCCGGTCGGCATGGTGTTCGTGCCCTGCGAGAAGGGCATCAGCCATAACGAGCTGGAGCGCGCCAGCGCCAGCGACCTGGCCGCCGGCGCCCGTGTGCTGGCCGAGGCCATGGTGGAACTGGCGAACAGCTGACCGAGAGCGCACGCCGCCTTATGCTTCGAGACGCGGCCCGCCAAGAAATCTTGGCGGGCCGCTCCTCAGCATGAGATCACCAGGGGGCACTGCCGGTATTCCAACCATGACCTCGTCCTGAGGAGCCCGCTTCAGCGGGCGTCTCGAAGGACATGGGGGCAGGCATCCAGCCTTGCTACTGCATCGGGCGCGGGCGGGTTGGGTCGTCCTCGTCTTCCTCCGCCGGCTGATCGCGGGTCGGGCCGGCCTGATGGTGGACGAGGCGCCACTCCCCCTCTTCCCGGACGAACAGGTTGGTGGCGATCAGGAAGCCCTCGGAGAACGCCTCGAAGCAGGTGACATAGCCGGCCTCGCCCAGCACGAAGGCGCGGGCATCGCGCGGGGTGACGGATGGTGCGTTGCCGGTATTGCCCAGAATGCCGCGCCAGCTTTCCATCACCGCCTCACGGCCTTCCAGTACGCCCCAGCCGGGATGAATGCAGGCTACCGGCGCGCGGCGGGCCCACAGTGCTTCCATCGCCGGATAATCCCGTCCGGCGAAGGCCGCGTAGAACGCCTCGTTGGCGAACAGCAGCGCCATCCGTTCGTGCATGATTGCCCCCTTGCCCCGACCTGCAGCCCTTATCCTTGCACCATTGCCTTATAGCCATAGATGGTGTTTCTGCAGGGCCATGGAAGATGACGATCTGCAGGAACGGCTGCGTACCGTGCTGAAAGGCTGCGCCCGGAATGGCGAGACCATCGCCTATCTGGAGCTTGCCCATGCCGGCGGCATGCAGCCGCCGCATCTGGTGCACCGCGTGACCGAGGCGCTGGAGGAGATGGTCCGCGCCGACCATGCCGCCGGGCGACCCTTGCTGGCGGCCATGGCGACACGCAAGGACGGGCTGATCCCCGGCCGCGGCTTCTTCTGGCTGCTGAACGAGCTGGGACGCTATGAGGGCCCGCCGGAGGGGGATGAGGCCATCGCCCATTACCGGACCCTGCTGGCGGAGGCAATCGCCTATTGGTCCGCAGACAGTGCAGGCGGCCATGCGGGTTGAGCCGTTCCCGCGATGCGAGCAACCCGTTATGCTGCCCGCGAGCTTTTAGGAGAACATCGTGCGCCGCTATTCGATCTGGGCCCTGGCCCGCAACGCGCTTGGCTATCATGAGGGGTGGGAGCGCGCCTGGCGTAGCCCCGACCCGAAGCCGGAATATGACGTCCTCATCATCGGCGGCGGCGGGCATGGGCTGGCGACCGCCTATTATCTGGCCAAGGAATACGGCATCACCAATGTCGCCGTGCTGGAAAAGGGCTGGATTGGCGGCGGCAATACCGGGCGCAACACCACTATCGTGCGCTCCAACTATCTGTGGGACGAGAGTGCCGCCCTCTACGAGCATTCGCTGAAGCTGTGGGAAGGGCTGAGCCAGGACATCAATTACAATGTGATGTTCAGCCAGCGCGGCGTCATGAACCTGGCGCACAACCTGCACGATCTGCGCGAGCTGAAGCGCCGGGCGCATGCCAACCGGCTGAATGGCATCGACTGCGACTTCCTGAGCCGCGAGCAGGTCGGCGAGTTCTGCCCGCTGATCAATCTGTCGCCCGACATCCGCCACCCGGTTCTGGGTGCCACCCTGCAGCGGCGCGGCGGCGTCGCGCGCCACGATGCGGTGGCCTGGGGCTATGCCCGTGCCGCCGATGCGCGCGGCGTCGATATCCTGCAGAACTGCGAGGTCACCGCCATCCTGCGCGAGGGCGGCAAGGTCACCGGCGTCGAGACCAGCCGGGGCACCATCCGCGCGAAGAAGGTGGGCATCGTCACCGCCGGCCATTCCGGCGTGCTGGCCGGCATGGCGGGCTTCCGCCTGCCGGTGGAGAGCCACCCGCTGCAGGCGCTGGTGTCGGAGCCGGTGAAGCCGATCCTCGACACGGTGGTCATGTCGAACACGGTGCATGCCTATGTCAGCCAGTCGGACAAGGGCGAGCTGGTGATCGGCGCCGGCATCGACACCTACACCTCCTATTCGCAGCGCGGCGGCTTCAACGTGGTCGAGGACACGCTGCACGCCATCGTCGAGATGTTCCCGATGTTCAGCCGGATGCGGATGCTGCGGCAATGGGGCGGCATCGTCGATACCTGCCCGGATGCCAGCCCGATCCTGTCGAAGACTCCGGTCGAGGGGCTGTTCATCAATTGCGGCTGGGGCACCGGCGGCTTCAAGGCCACGCCCGGCTCCGGCCATGTCTTCGCCCACACCATCGCGCGCGGCGAGCCGCATCCGCTGGCCGCTCCCTTCAGCCTGGAGCGCTTCACCACTGGCAAGCTGGTGGACGAGCATGGCGCCGCCGCCGTCGCCCATTGAGGATCAAGACATGCTGACCATCCCCTGCCCCTGGTGCGGCGACCGCGACGTCCACGAATTCCGCTATGGCGGCGAGGCGCACCTGAAGCGCGAGAGCCGGGCCGATGACCTTTCCGACATGGAATGGGCGAATTTCCTGTTTCTGCGCACGAACCCGAAGGGCGACCATGCCGAACGCTGGTACCACGCGCATGGCTGCCGGCGCTGGTTCAACGCCATCCGCAACACCCATACGGATACGGTGCTGGCTGTCTATAAGCCGGGCGAGAAAAAGCCGGAGGTGCGCAAGTGAGCCAGTCACACCGCCTTCCCGATGGCGGCCGGATCGACCGGTCGCGCACGCTTTCCTTCCTGTTCGACGGCAACCGCTATGAGGGCCATCCCGGCGATACGCTGGCCTCGGCACTGATCGCCAATGGCGTGCATCTGGTCGGGCGCAGCTTCAAGTACCACCGGCCGCGCGGCATCTTCTCCGCCGGATCGGAGGAGCCGAACGCGCTGATCCAGCTTGGCCTCGGCAACCATACCGAGCCGAACCTGCGCGCACCGCAGATCGAGCTGTATGACGGGCTGGTGGCAGCCAGCCAGAACCGCTTTCCCTCGCTCGCCTTCGATCTGGGGGAGGTCAACGATATCGCTTCGCCGCTGATCCCGTCCGGCTTCTACTACAAGACCTTCATGTGGCCGAAACGCGGCTGGATGACCTATGAACGCGCGATCCGCCGCATGGCCGGGCTGGGCCGCGCGCCGGACGGGCCGGACCCGGATACCTATGAGCACCGCCACGCCCATTGCGACGTGCTGGTGGCTGGCGGCGGCGTTGCAGGCCTGGCGGCGGCGCTGGCGGCGGGCCGCGCCGGAGCGCGGGTCATCCTGGCCGACGAACAGGCGGAGATGGGCGGCTGGCTGCTCAGCGAAGGCCGGGACGGCATCCGCATCAGCGGCCGTCCGGCCACCGACTGGGTGGAAAAGACCATGGCCGAGCTGGCCACGATGGAGAATGTCACCCTGCTGCGCCGGACCACAGCCTTCGGCTATTACGACCATAACTGGCTGGGGCTGGCGGAACGCGTGACCGACCATCTGGGTCCGTTTTCGCCCGCGCATCTGCCGCGCCAGCGTCTATGGAAGGTCCGCGCGAAGCAGGTGGTGCTGGCAGCCGGCGCCATCGAGCGGCCGCTGGTATTCGCCGGCAATGACCGGCCCGGCATCCTGCTGGCCGGTGCGGTGCGTAGCTATATTGCGCGCTATGGCACACGGCCGGGCAACGCGCTGGTCGTCGTCACCAGCAATGACAGCGGCTACCTGACCGCGCTGGAAGCGCACCGGGCCGGCATCAGTATCGCTGCCATCGTCGATACACGGGCAGAGGCCACTGGTCCCCTGCCCCAGGCGGCGCGTGCGGCAGGCCTGCGGCTCTATCCGGGGCATGGCGTGATCGGCACCACCGGCCGGCTGCGCGTCGATGGTGTGCGGCTGGCGAAGCTGTCCACTGACGGCAGCCGCATCGAGGGCAAGGGTTTCGGAATTCCCTGCGACCTCGTCGCCATGTCGGGCGGCTGGAACCCCAATGTCAGCCTGTTCTCGCAGTCGCGCGGCAAGCTGAATTTCCGCGAGGCGGACGGCGTGTTCATCCCTGGCGAGGCGACCCAGCCCCTGCGCAGCGCCGGCATGGGCAATGGTGCGCTGACGACGGCTGAGTGCCTGGCGGAAGGCTTCGCCGCCGGAGCGGCAGCGGCGAACGACGCCGGCTTCACCGCCGGCAAGACGCCCAGCCTGAAGATCGAGGAGCCGGAAGTCCCGGCAGCATCGCCGATCTGGCTGCTGCCGCCGGAGAAGCCGCTGGCCCGCGCCAAATGCTTCGTCGATTTCCAGAATGACGTTACCGCCGCCGACCTGAAGCTGGCGGCGCGCGAGGGTTTCCGCTCGGTCGAGCATGTGAAGCGCTACACCACCACCGGCATGGGCACCGATCAGGGCCGCACCAGCAATGTGAATGCGCTGGCGATCCTGTCGGCAACGCTGGGGCAGGATATCCCGGCGGTCGGCACCACCACCTTCCGCCCGCCCTATACGCCGGTCGCCTTCGGCGCCATCGCCGGGCGCAATATCGGCAAGCTGTGCGACCCGGTGCGGCGCACGCCGATCCATGGCTGGCACGAAGCGCAGGGTGCGAAGTTCGAGAATGTCGGCCAGTGGGTGCGCGCCTGGTACTACCCGAAGGCGGGTGAGGACATGCACGCCGCCGTGAACCGCGAGGTGAAGGCGGCGCGTACCGGTGTGGGCATCCTGGATGCCTCCACCCTCGGCAAGATCGAGGTGAAGGGGCCGGACGCGGCGGAGTTCCTGAACCGCATCTACACCAACGCCTGGCTGAAGCTCGGCATCGGCAAGGCGCGCTACGGCCTGATGCTGCGCGAGGACGGCATGGTGTTCGACGATGGCGTGACGGTGCGGCTGGCGGAGGACCGGTTCCTGATGTCCACCACTACCGGCAATGCCGCGCAGGTGCTGGTGCATCTGGAGGATTACCTGCAGACCGAATGGCCGGAGCTGAAGGTCTATCTCACCTCGGTGACCGAGCAGTACGCCACCATCACCATCAACGGGCCGAAGAGCCGCGAGCTGCTGGCGGGCCTGACATCCGACATCGATACGGATAACGAGGCCTTCCCGCATATGAGCCTGCGAGAGGGCACCGTCGCCGGCATCCCGGCGCGGGTCATCCGCATCAGCTTCACCGGGGAGCTGTCCTACGAGATCAATGTCCGCGCCAGCCGGGGCCGGGAGCTGTGGGAAGCGCTGATGCAGGCGGGCGAGCCCTTCGGCATCACCCCCTACGGCACCGAGGCGATGCATGTGCTGCGCGCCGAGAAGGGCTTCATCATCGTCGGGCAGGAAACCGACGGCTCGATGACGCCGGACGATCTCGGCATGGGATGGATCGTCTCGGCGAAGAAGCCGGATTTCGTCGGCAAGCGCTCGCTCGCCCGCTCCGACACGGTGCGCGAGGGGCGCAAGCAGTTGGTCGGGCTGCTGACCGAGGACCCGAAAGAGGTACTGGAGGAAGGCGCCCATGTCGTGGAGACGGTGCTGGACAAGCCGCCCATGCCAATGCTGGGGCATGTGACCTCCAGCTATTACAGCCCGAATGTCGGGCGCTCCATCGCGCTGGCGGTGCTGAAGGGCGGCCGCTCGCTGGCCGGCAAGACCCTGTCCGTGCCGATGCCGGACCGGGTCATCAAGGTGACGGTGACCGAGCCGGTCTTCTTCGATCCCAAGGGGGAACGCGCCAATGGCTGACACGATGACGGACACGCCGGTGCGCATCGCGCCGCTGCCGGCCGGGGGCAAGCTGATCCTGCGCGCCGACGCGGCGGACAAGAAGATCGCCGCTGCCGCGAAGAAGGCACTGGGCGTCGCCCTGCAGACCGAACCGCTGACCAGCGCCGCCGGCGACAAGGCGACCGCCTGCTGTCTTGGCCCGGACGAATGGTTGCTGCTATGCGCGGAGGAGGAGCGCGAAACCCTGCAGGCCGCGCTGGAAACCGGGCTGGCCGGGCAGCATGCCGCCATCGTCGATGTCTCGGACGCCTATCTCGGTTTCGATATCGTGGGTGAAAAGGCGGGTGAGCTGCTGGCCAAGGGATGCAGCCTCGACCTGCATCTATCGGCCTTCGCGCAAGGCCGCGTCGCGCGCACCACGCTGGCGAAGGCCGATATCACGCTGCTGCGCACCGCAGAGGGTTTCCGGCTCTATGTTCTGCGCTCCTTCGCCGACTATGCCGGCCTGTGGCTGGAAGATGCGGCGCGGGAATATGGCGGCTAAAGCGGCATATCCGAGGGGCTGAAGGGCGGCATGTCAGCGAGCGCGGCGGCATGGCGCGCGGCCTGATCTTCGGTCAGGTACAGCACGTTGGTCTCGGTTGAAGCACCGAAGATATTGTACCTGTCGCCGCGGAAATTATCCGGGTTATAGGCCATCGCTTTAGCTGTCCAGCCGCGATAGCCCAGCGGGTGCAGCACGGCTTCCACCGCCTCGGCCCTGCCCCTGGTTGTCGCCTCCACGAACAGGGCGGGATGCAGCCGTTCCAGAGTGCCGGCCATGCCGCGCAGCACCTCCGCCTCCATGCCCTCCGCATCGATCTTCACCAGGTCGAGCCGGTCAAGCGCCAGATCGTCGGCGCAGATCATCGGGATCGCCTCGAAGCTGCGGGTGGTGGATTGGACATCGCGGAAATGCACCGCCCCAAAATTGCCTGCCGCCGCATAATCGACGGGTGGCGGCAAGACATGGTCTGTGCGGTCGCCGGCCAGCGCATTCAGGATCAGCACATGCGTATGGCCGTTGGCCGCCACGCTGCCGGACAGGCAGGCATGGATATAGCGCTGCGGCTCCACCGCGATCACCCGCCCCTGCTTGCCCGTCATCCGGGCGAAGGCCAGCGTATGCGCGCCCAGATTGGCGCCAACCTCCAGAATCGTGCCGCCCGGCCCGACGAAATTTCCCATCAGGGCGATTTCCGATTCTGCCCATTCGCCATAGCGCCGCAGCGATTCGCCGATGGTGGTGTCGCTGCGCGGAATCAGCATCCAGCCATGCCGCGTCTCGATCACATCGATGGCCCCAGTATGCAGCGTCGTCGGCGGAAGGAGCGCCGGCGGTGGCGGAAAGAGCGTACGTTTGACCTTGCCCGCCAGGCGACGGGCCTGCCGGGCTAGGACGATCATGGGAGAGGTCCGTTCGCTGGGTTATTCAGGCAGCACTACTATGGCGTCATCCCGCCAGGAGAGCCAGACCGGAGTACCGTCATCCAGATCCTCGCGCACCGTGCGCTCGACATTCTGCGCCGACACGGCAACCGGTGCGGCCATGCCCGGCAGCCGCACATAGAACTGGCTGCGGTCACCCAGATAGGCGGAGGTGGCGATGTTGCCCTGCACGGCGGGCAGGTTTTCCAGCGGCTTGTCCGTCGTCAGCGCCAGCTTCTCCGGCCGGATCGCGGCGATGGCCCGGCCATTCACGGCGAAGCCCGGCAGCGGCGCGCGGATCGTGCCCAGCCCCTCCGCCTCCAGCACCAGCCGGTCGGTCTCCTGCCCGCGCGGCGAGGCCATGAAGAAATTCATGCTGCCGATGAAGTCGGCCACCATGCGGCAGTTCGGCGCCTCGTAGAGTTCGCGCGGGGTCGCCACCTGCATGACCCTGCCCTCCGACATGACGGCGACCCGGCAGGACATGGTCAGCGCCTCCTCCTGATCGTGGGTCACGAACACGAAGGTGATGCCGACCTCGTCCTGGATTTGCCGCAGCTCCAGCTGCATCTTCTCGCGCAGCTTCTTGTCCAGCGCGCCCAGCGGCTCGTCCAGCAGCAGCACCTTCGGGCGCTTGATGAGGGCACGCGCCAGCGCCACGCGCTGTCGCTGCCCGCCCGACAGCTCGTTGGACCGCCGGTCGCCATAGCCGGCAAGATTGATCATCTCCAGCGCCTCGGCCACCTTGCGGTCCAGTTCCGCCTTCGGCAGCCGGTCCTTGCGCAGTCCGTAGGCGATGTTGTCGCGCACGGTAAGGTGCGGAAAGATCGCGTAGCTCTGGAACACCATGTTGGTCGGGCGACGGTTCGGCGGCACCACCGTCATGTCCTGCCCGTCGATCAGGATGCGGCCCTCGGTCGGCGTCTCGAAGCCGGCGATCATGCGCAGCAGCGTGGTCTTGCCGCAGCCCGACGCGCCCAGCAGCGAGAAGAACTCGCCGCGCTGGATCGCCAGATCGACGCCATCCACCGCCGTGAACCCGCCGAAGCGCTTGTAGATGCCCTGGATATCGATGAAGGACTCGTCTGTGCTCATGGCGATCCCATCACAAATCGGGTTGCTTGTCGGGCTGTACGCCGCGCCGCCGCAGCCATTCCGCCAGCACGATCAGCAGCGCGGAGCCCAGCAGGATCAGCGTGCCCAGCGCCAGCACGCCGGGCAGGCGCTGCGGGAAGCGCAACTGGCTGAAGATATAGAGCGGCAGAGTCGGTTCGGTGCCCGACAGGAAGAAGGCAATGATGAATTCGTCGAAGCTGATGGTGAAGGACAGCAGCAGGCTGGCGACGATACCCGGAAACACGATGGGGAAAGTCACCCGCCAGAAGGTCATCCAGGCGCTTTCGCCCAGATCCATCGAGGCCTCCTCCAGGCTGCGGTCGAAGCCCTCGAAGCGTGACATCAGCACGCCCGTGGCAAAGGGCACGCACAACAGCACATGGCCAGCGGCGACGGTCAGCAGCGAGAGGCTGAGGCCCAGCCGGTTCACCAGGATCAGCAGCGAGATGCCGAGGATGATCTCCGGGATCACCAGCGGCAGCATGACCAGCCCGAACAGCGGTCGTTGCAGCGGGAAGCGATAGCGGGTTACCGCCTTGGCCGCCAAGATACCCAGCAAAGTGCTGGCGACGGCAGTGAAGATGGCGACCTTCAGGCTGGCCGCCAGCGCATCGAACATGCGCGGGGTTTCCGCCAGCTGCGCATACCATTGCGTGGTGAAGCCCTTCAGCGGAAAGGCGACGAAGATCGAATCATTGAAGGAGAAGATTGGCAGCACGAAGATCGGCACATAGAGGAAGGCCAGATACAGGCCGGCATAGACCATGCGCAGCCGCTGCCCACTATCGCGCGTTGCCCCGCTCATTTGATGCTCGCCACGCCGCGTTTCGATAGCCAGATCGTCAGGCAGGCAATCGCAGTCACTCCCAGCATGGTGGTGATCGCCAGCGCCGAGCCCAGCGGCCAGTTGTTCGCCTTGCCGAACTGCGCCTGGATGATGTTGGCGATCATCACGCCGCCGGTACCGCCCACCATGGTCGGCGTCACATAGTCACCGACCGTCGGGATGAAGATCAGCACCGAGGCGGCGATCACGCCGGGCATGGAGAGCGGCAGCGTCACCCGGAAGAAGCGCCGGACCGGCCCGTCGCCCAGATCCGTCGCGGCCTCCAGAAGCGTGCGGTCGATTTTCTCCAGCGAGACATAGATCGGCAGGATGGCGAAGGCCGCCCAGGCATGGGCCAGCGTCACGATGACGGCGAAGGGATTGTAGAGCAGGAACTGCAGCGGCTCCGAGATCAGCCCCAGTGACATCAGCCCGGAATTGATGACGCCGTTATAGCCGAGGATGACCTTCCAGGAGAACACGCGCAGCAGGTAGCTGGTCCAGAAGGGCAGCGTAAGCAAGATCAGCCAGAGCAGCTTGTGGCGCTTCACGTCGAAGGCGACGAAATAGGCGATGGGATAGGCCAGCAGCACGGTGACCAGCGTCACCAGCGCGGAAATGGCGACCGAGCGCAGAAACAGCACGCGGTAGATCTCGCGGCTGAACACATCCTGGTAGTTCTTCAGCGTGAAGCTGGTATCCAGCGTCACATAGCTCTGCGACCAGAAGCTGTAGGCCACCATCAGGGCCAGCGGCACCGCCATCGCCGCCACCACCACGAACAGGGTGGGAGACAGCAGGGTGAAGCCGCGCAACGCCTCGCTGCGCGCCCAGAGGAGCCGTGCGCCGCCCTGAAAGCCGGCCGTCATGGGGTCGCTCAACCGCGCCTTCTCCCTCGGTTCGGTCCGCTCATGCCGAATGACGCCCCCCGGATATCACTGCTGACATCTCATGAATTCCGGCCGTCTGGCGCAGCCGGTAATCCCGTCTTCTATCTATTCGGAAAAAGCCCGGTTTCGCAAGTGCGGCAAGGCCGGTCAGGCTGCTGGAACAGCTGCCCCGGTGCTGGGAAAATGCCGCGGGAACATCCCGGTCAGGAAGGCCATGCACACCCGCCGTGCGCCATTGCGGTCGAACCGCGTCGGGGTCAGCAGCAAATCCAGCCACAGCCCGTCGGTCAGCGCCATCAGGCCGGTGGCGACATCCTCCGCCTCGACCGTCTTGTAGCCGCCCTGCACCACCAGTTCGGCGCACAGCGCCTGCACAGTCTCCAGCAGCTCGCGATCCTGGCGCTCGCACACATCCAGATAGGTCGGACGCGAACGCGCCTCGCCCCAGAAGGCGTACCAGACGGCGATCTTCTTGCGGTTGCAGACGGTGGGATGGAATTCCGCGTCGATGATGGCGCTCAGCCGCGCGGCGGGATCGCTGCCCGCCTTCTCCACCGCCGCCTTCCAGAAGCCGGTATATTCGTCGGCCAGGTGGGTGAGCGTCTCCACCAGCAGCGCATCCTTGCTGGTGAAGTGGAAATTCACGATGCCGCGCGACAGGCCGGCCCCCTCGGACACCTTGGCCAGCGTGGTGTCGGCGAAGCCGGAATGGGCGATGGAATCGATGGTGGCCTCGATCAGCTTCAGCCGGGTCGCCTCCTTGGCGGCGGCGCGCTGCGTGCCGGGGCGCTGGGGCCGGCCGGAAGTCGGCGGCGCGGTCAGGGATTTCGGCGGCCGTCCCCGCCGGGCCGTGGAACGCGGCGCTGACACCATTTCCCCTCGTACCTCCGTCCCTCCGATATGGCGGTATGTTTCGCGTAAAGCGGCGCGAAAATCCAGCGCGAAACGGAAAAGGGCGGCACCGTGCCCGACGGTGCCGCCCTATTCTGTACCCTCAGACGATCAGCGGCCCGAAAGCGCGCGGATTTCCTGCCACATGGCGACCAGCTTGTCCTTCTCCGGGATCGCCTGCTGGAAGAAGCCGCTGGCGAGGAAGCCATCAACATCCTCCGGCAGCTCGGCTGCTTCGCGCACTGCCGGATCGATGGCCTTCAGCGCCTTGGTGTTGGCCGGGCCGTAGCCCATGTCCTTCACCAGGAACGCTGTCGCCGCTTCGGAGTTGTTCGAGTCGATCAGCGTCAGCGCCTTGCCGACATCCTTGGTGTCCTTGTGCATGACGAAGCCGCAGACGAAGGTCATGACGCCACTCTTCGGGCGCAGGAACTTCACCGGCAGGTTTTCTGCCTTCATCTCGGTGTAGTGGTCGTTCCAGGTGATGGCAGCCACCACCTCGCCCGAGGCGACGGCCTGGGTCAGCGTCGTCGAATCGCTGGTCACCAGCCGCAGATTGTCGGCCAGCTTCGCCAGATGGTCGCGCAGCTTCTTCTCATTGGCCGGCGTCAGCTTCTCATAGGGGTTGATGCCCAGATGCAGGGCGGCCATCGCCACCGTATCGTCCACGCCTTCAAGGGCTGCGACCCGGCCCTTGTATTTCGGGTCCCACAATATGTCCCAGCTCTGCTTCTCGGCATATTCCGGCGCCAGGTCCGTGCGGATGGTGACCGAGGTGATGCCCCAATATTGCGGCACGAACCAGACCTTGCTGCCCTCGGCCGCCATGCCGGTGATCTTGCGCAGCGGCGGGGCGATGCTCTCCCAGGTGGACAGCTTCGTGGTGTCGATGGGCTGGATCAGCCCGGCATCGCGCCAGCGCGGCACCTCATAGGTGCAGGGCGCCATCACATCGGGCTTGAAGCCTGCCATCATCTTGGCGAAGGCCTCGTCCTCATCGGCGAACAGCGCGGATTCCGGCTGCTTGCCGTACTTCTTGGCATATTCCTCGAAGAAGGCCGGCTCGGCCAGATTCTCCCAGGTGAACAGCATCGCCTCGGCCGCTTTTGCCGGCTGTGCCTGACCGGCGACCAGCAGGAAGGCGCTGGCGACGGCGCCGGAAAGCAGTGCCCGGCTGAATGTCTTGGATCGGTGCATGAACATCTCGTCTCCCTGGATCGTGCGGGTTGATCGGCAGTCGTTTCGTCCAACAGCGGTGGCGATCAATTATTCTTTTGCACGATCCTATATCGGGCGCGTTCCCTCGCCAACGGGCATCAGCAGGCGCCGATGCCCCTTGGCGAAACCTGGCGAAACGACGAGATCAGATGAACAGCTTGCGCAGGCGCTGCGAGACCACGTCCAGCAGGCTGACCGAGACGATGATGATGATCATGACGGCACAGGTCTGGGCGAAGTAGAAGCCGCGAATCACCTCCCACAGCACCACGCCGATGCCGCCCGCCCCGACCATGCCGACCACGGTGGCCGAGCGGACATTCGATTCGAAGCGGTACAGCGCATAGGAAATCCACAGCGGCAGCACCTGCGGGATGACGCCGAACACGATTTCCTGAATGACATTGGCGCCGGTCGCGCGGATACCCTCGACCGGGCGCGGGTCG
>NZ_JAKUSO010000070.1:0-16072 GCF_022449305.1 Oceanibaculum sp.
CGGGCACATCTGCGCGCTGATCTACAACGACAAGCACTGGCGCAATTTCTTCGCCGCCATCGGCCAGCCGGAGAAGGCCAGTGACCCGCGCTACGCCAATCATGGCAGCCGCATCCGCCATATCGACGCGATCTATGAGGAGGCGGCGGCCATCTTCGCCACCCGCACCACGGCGGAATGGAAAAAGCTGCTGGACGAGGCGGATATCCCGGTGATGCCGCTGCACACGCTGGAAAGCCTGCTGGAAGACCCGCATCTGGCGGCCTGCGGTTTCTTCCGGCCGGTCGAACACCCGAGCGAGGGCGCCATCCGCACCCTGCGCGTGCCCAGCCGCTGGACCGCGACCCAGCCGGACCCCAAGATTCCCGCCCCCCGCCTTGGCGAGCAGACCCGCGCCATCCTGCGCGAGGCCGGCCTCAGCGATGCGGATATCGACAGCATGCTGGCCGACGGCGCCGCACTCGCCGCCCCCGAACCGGAAAAGATGGAGACACGCTGATGGATTTCGCCCTTACCCCCGATCAGGAAATGGTCCGCGAGGCGATCACCCGCATCTGCGCCGGATTCAATGACGATTACTGGCGCGAGAAGGACAAGAGCGGCGACTTCCCGACCGAGTTCTACGATGCCATGGCACGCGACGGCTGGCTCGGCATCTGTATCCCGGAGGAATATGGCGGCTCCGGCCTCGGCGTCAGTGAGGCCACGGTGATGATGCGCGCCATCGCGGAATCGGGCGCCGGCATGAGCGGCGCGTCAGCCGTCCATATCAATGTGTTCGGCCTCAACCCCGTGCTGGTCTTCGGCACCGAGGAGCAGAAGCACCGCATGCTCACGCCGATGCTTCAGGGCAAGGAGAAGTGCTGCTTTGCTGTCACCGAGCCGAACACCGGCCTGAACACCACACAGCTGAAGACCCGCGCCGAGCGCAAGGGCGACCGCTATGTGGTGAATGGCAACAAGGTTTGGATTTCCACTGCGCAGGAGGCCCACAAGATCCTGCTGCTGGCGCGCACCACCCCGCTGGAGGAGGTGAAGAAGCCGACCCACGGCCTCAGCCTGTTCTATACCGATCTCGACCGCAGCCGGGTCGAGGTGCGCGAGATCGAGAAGATGGGCCGCCATGCCGTCGATTCGAACGCGCTGTTCATCGACGATTTCGAGATTCCGGTCGAAGACCGCATCGGCGAGGAAGGTCGCGGCTTCGAATATATCCTGCATGGCATGAATCCGGAGCGCGTGCTGATCGCCGCCGAAGCCATCGGGCTGGGCATGCTGGCGCTGCAGCGGGCCACGCAATACGCAAAGGAACGCATCGTCTTCAACCGCCCCATCGGCCAGAACCAGGCGATCCAGCACCCGCTGGCGGCAAACTGGATGGAGCTGGAATCGGCCTGGATGATGGTGCTGAAGGCGGCCTGGGAATATGACAAGGGCCTGCCCTGCGGCGCTGCCGCGAATGCCGCCAAGTATCTGGCCGGCGAGGCCGGGTTCAATGCCTGCCAGCAGGCCATCATGACCCATGGCGGCATGGGCTATGCCAAGGAATATCATGTGGAGCGCTATCTGCGCGAAGTGATGATCCCGCGCATCGCGCCGGTCAGCCCGCAGCTGGTGCTCAGCTTCATCGCTGAGCGTGTGCTGGGCCTCCCCAAATCCTATTGAGCGCGATGAAGCCGGTTTCTGCCGACAATTTCGATATCGCCGCCCAAGTCCGGGCAGGCGACCGGGTGATCTTCGGGCAGGCGTCGGCGGAGCCGCTGACCCTGACCCGGGCGCTGGTCGCGCAGAAAGCGGAGATCGGCCCCTTCTCGGTCTTTCTCGGCGCCTGCTACTCCGACTGTTTCGCGCCGGACACTGCGGAGGGCATCGCGGTCTCCGCCTATGGCGCGGTCGGTGTAGCAGGACAGCTGGCGAAGGCGGGCCGGCTGGACGTGCTGCCGCTGCATTACAGCGCGCTGAACCGCGCCTATGCGGAGGGCACGCTGAAGGCCGATGTGGTGCTGCTGCAATTGTCGGTCGATCCGAAGAGTGGCCGTTACGGGCTTGGTTTCTCGAACGATTATGCGGTACTGGCAGCGCGCCATGCGCGTACCGTGATCGCCGAGGTGAATCCGGCGGCACCCTGGACCCACGACGCCGAACTGCCTTCGGACATCGTTCCGGATGTGCTGGTGGAAGCCGATTATCCGCCGCTGGATATTCCGCAGCCGCCCATCGACGAAACCTCCAGGACCATTGCCCGTCATGTCGTGGAGATGATCCCCGATGGTACGACGCTGCAATTCGGCGTCGGCAGCCTTCCGGAGGCGGTGATGGCCGCGCTGTCCGGCCATCGCGACCTCGGCATCCATTCCGGCAGCATGGGCGACCGGCTGGTCGATCTGGTGGAATGCGGGGCCGTCACCAACGCCCGCAAGAGCCTGGATGCTGGGCGCAGTGTTGCCGGCGTACTACTGGGAACGAAGCGGTTGCGCGACTTTGTGCATGACAACAGGGATTTCTCCCTGCGGCCCGCCACCCATACCCATGGGCAGGATGTGCTGGCGCGGCAGCGCGGCTTCGTCGCTGTCAATTCCGCCATTGAGGTCGATCTGACCGGACAGGTGAACGCGGAAATGGCGAACGGGCGCTATGTCGGGGCGGTCGGCGGCCAGGTCGATTTCGTGCGCGGCGCCAACGCCGCCGAGGGTGGACGCGCCATCATCGCCCTGCCCGCCACGGCGAAGGGCGGGACGCTCAGCCGTATTGTCGCCAGCGTATCCAGCGTCACCACGCCGCGTAGCGATGTGGACGCCATCGTCACGGAATATGGCGTGGCCGGCCTGCGCGGCTGTACGCTGGATGAGCGGGCAAAGCGGTTGATCGCAATCGCCGCACCGCAATTCCGCGAGGCGCTGTCCCGCGCCCTGTACGATCAACAGCGGGGGACATATGACTGAAACCGACCGCAAGGGCCCGCTCGCCGGGCTGCGCATTCTCGAATTCGCCGGCATTGGCCCGGCCCCGTTCTGCGCCATGCTGCTGGCCGATATGGGGGCGGAGGTGGTGCGCCTCGACCGGCTGGAACCGAGCGGCCTCGGCATTCCGAAACCGGCCCGGTTCGAGTTGATGAATCGCGGCCGGCGCTCCGTCGCCATCGACCTGAAGAACCCGGAAGGCGTGGCCCTGTCGCTGGACCTCGTCGGGAAGGCCGATGCGCTGATCGAGGGGTTCCGACCCGGCACGATGGAGCGGCTGGGGCTGGGGCCGGATACCTGTCTCGCCCGCAATGCGAAGCTGGTCTATGGCCGGCTGACCGGCTGGGGGCAGGAGGGGCCGCTGGCGCACAGTGCCGGCCATGACATGAATTATATCGCGCTGGCCGGCATGCTGGCCGGTATCGGGCGCGATGGCGCACCGCCGACGCCGCCACTCAATCTGGTCGGGGATTTCGGCGGCGGCGGCATGCTGCTGGCATTCGGCCTCGTCTGCGCGCTGCTCGAAGCGCAGCGCTCCGGCCAGGGACAGGTCGTCGATGCCGCGATGGTCGATGGCGCGGCGCTGTTGGGGACCATGTTCTTCGGGCTGCGCGCCGCCGGCATGCATGACGCGCCGCGTGGCCGCAACCTGCTGGATTCCGGCGCGCCGCATTATGAGGTCTATGAATGCGCCGACGGGAAATATGTCGCCGTGGCACCCATCGAGGCCAAGTTCCGCCGAGAACTGCTGCAGCGCATCGGCTTCGACCCCGAAAGCTTCCCGGATGTCGATGACAGCGCAACCTGGCCGGCGGCGAAGCAGATGCTGGCGGAACGGTTCAGGGAGAAGAGCCGTGCCGACTGGTGTGCGTTGCTGGAAGGCACGGATTCCTGTTTCGCCCCGGTGCTGGAACTCGATGAGGCACCGGAGCATCCCCACAACAAGGCGCGCGAGGCCTTCCCCGTCATTGGCGGCATCGCCCAGCCGGCCCCTGCCCCGCGCTTCAGCCGCACGGCACCGCCCCTGCCCGCAGCACCAGTTGCCGCCGGCGCCGACAGCCGCGCCGTGCTGGCGGACTGGAACATCGACGCCGCGCGCATCGACGCGCTGTTCGCCAGCGGCGCAGTCGGCAGCCCTGACGAACAAACCCGCTAGAGAAGAGGAAAACAGATAATGGCCGGGCTTTATTTCGAGGAATTCTCCGTCGGACAGGAATTCCATCATCCGCTGTCGCGCACCGTGACCGAGATGGACAACACCATGTTCAGCCTGCTGACCATGAACCCGCAGCCGCTGCATCTGGACGCGCATTTCGCTGCCCAGACGGAATGGGGCGAGCGGCTGTTCAACAGCATGTACACGCTGGGCATCCTGGTCGGCATGACGGTATATGACACCACGCTGGGCACCACCGTCGCCAATCTGGGCATGACGGATGTGCGCTTTCCCAAGCCGGTCTTCCATGGCGATACGTTGAAGGCCCATACGAAGGTCGTCTCGCTGCGCGACAGCAAGTCCCGGCCCGAGGTCGGGCTGGTCGAGTTCGAGCATTGGGCGACCAACCAGAAGGACGAAACCGTGGCGGTCTGCCGCCGCACCGCGATGATGCGGCGCAAGCCCGCCGCCTGAGGAGAAGATTGGAAATGAAGATTCGGTCCCTGCTTTTCGTGCCCGGTGACAGCGAGCGCAAGTTCCAGCGCGCCCTGACCTCGGCTGCCGATGCGCTGATCCTCGATCTGGAGGATTCGGTCGCTGCCGACCAGAAGGAAGGCGCGCGCCAGACCGTGCGTGCCTCGCTGGAGAGCGACCGCAACGGCAAGAAGTTGTTCGTCCGGGTGAACGCGCTGGATACCGGCCTGACGCTGGGCGATCTCGCCGCCGTGGTGCCGGGCCGGCCGGACGGCATCATGCTGCCGAAATGCCAGAATGGCGAGGATGCGAACCGTGTCTCGCTCTATCTCGATGCGTTCGAGAGCGCTGCCGGCATTCCGCTGGGCACGATCAGGCTGCTGCCGATCGGCACGGAGACGGCGGCCTCGATCTTCGGTCTCGGCAGCTACAAGGGCGCGACTGCGCGGCTCTGGGGGCTGATGTGGGGTGCGGAGGATCTGGCGGCGACACTGGGCTCCACCGCTAACCGCGACGCGCAGGGCTTCACCGAGCCCTACCGCATGGCGCGGAACCTTTGCCTTGCCGGTGCCGCCGGCGCCGATCTGGTGCCGGTCGATACGGTCTATACCGACATCGACAATCTGGAGGGGCTGGCGAAGGAATGCGCCGAGGCGCGGCGCGACGGCTTCCTCGCCAAGGCGGTCATCCATCCCAAGCATATCGACGCGGTGAACGAGGCCTTCACGCCGAAGCCCGAGGAAATCGAATGGGCGCGCAAGGTGGTTGCCGCCTTCAAACAGGATGGCGCGCTGGGCGTCATCAAGATCGACGGCAAGATGATCGACAAGCCGCATCTGGTCAGTGCCGAACGTATCCTCAGCCTCGCCGGCGCCGCCTGACGGTTCGCGCATGATTGTAAGACAGGCCGCCAACGTCCTCGATCTGCTGGAGTTTTTCGCCAGGCGTGGGCAGCCCGCGACCCTGGCGGAGGTGTCGGCGGCGTTCGGCTGGCCGCGGTCTTCCACCTTCAACATCCTGACGACGCTGGCGGAGCGCGGTTTCCTGTACGAGCCGCGTCCACGCGCCGGCTATTACCCCAGCCCGCGCTGGATGGCGCTGGCACAGGAAATTGCCGCGGCGGAACCGCTGCCGGATTTCGCCCACCCGCTGATCGAGCGTCTGTCGGCGGAAACCGGGGAGACGGCGGCTATCGTGGCGCCCGCCGGTACCCAGACGGTGTTTCTGGATGTGGTCGAATCGCCGGCCTCCATCCGTTATTTCGCACAGGCCGGCCACCGGTTGCCGATCCACGCCACCTCCTCCGGCCGGGCCTTGCTGACGCAATATCCGAAGAAGGAGCGGCTCGCACTCTATCGCCGCATCGATTTCCAGCGCTACAGCGAAACCACGCCGCTGACGGCGGAGGATGTCGAGGCAAGGATGGCGGAAGAAGCCGCGCGCGGCTGGCACAGCAGCCATGCCGAATACAGCGCGGACCTTGCCGGCGTCGCCGTTCCGTTGCCGCTGGGCGAGCGGCGGCTGTCCGTGGTCATCGCCGGGCCGATGTTCCGCATGCAGGACCGCATGGCGGAGATTGCCGAGATTCTGCGCAAGGCTGTGGCTAGCGCCACCCTCCGCCCAGCGCAACGATGAGGCGGATCGAGGCGGCGAGCTGCTCGGCCTTGATTTCCAGCGCCGTGCGGCGACTGGTGTAGGTCTGGTTCTGCGCCACCGAGACTTCCAGGAAGGTCACCAGCCCGGCGCGATAGCGGTTGGTAACGACCCGCTCATTTTCCTCCGCCAGTTCGACCAGCCGCGCCTGCTGGCCGGCCTTGGCCTCCAGCATCTGCAGCGTTGCCAGCGCATCCTCGACTTCCTGGATGCCGGTGAGGAAGGTCTGTCGGTAGGCGGCCACCCGTTCGTCATATTGCGCACGGCTCTGCTCGACCAGCGCGCTGCGCCGGCCGCTGTCGAACAGGGTTGCCGCCAGTGAGGGGCCGACCGACCAGATAAGCTGCGGGGCGCTGAACAGGTCGATGAAGCGGCCCTCCTGCAGGGCGCCCTGCGCGCTCAGGGTCAGGTCGGGGAACCAGGCACCCTCGGCGACGCCGATATTGGCATTGGCCACGGCGACCTGCCGTTCGGCGGCAATCACGTCGGGACGCCGGACCAGCAGCGCGGACGGCATCTGCGCCGGGATGGCGGGCGGTGGCGGCAGCGCATCGGTGCGGGCGACGGAAAATCCGGCCGGCGGGCGACCGAGCAGAACGGCAATGGCGTTCTCTTCCAGCAGGCGTTGTTGCAGAAGATCGGTCTCCTGTGTCATCAGCGATTGCAACTGTACTTCCGACTGGATGACATCGGCCCGCGCCGCAAGCCCGGCGCTGTACTGGTTGCGGGTCAGCTCCAGTGAGCGTGTATAGGCCTCCCGCGTCAGTTCCAGCAGGCCGAGATAAAGGTCGATGGCGCGGATACGCAGATAGGCCTGAGCCACGGTCGATTGCATGCTGAGCCGCATGGCGTCCAGATCGGCGGCGCTGCTGGCGATGCTGGCGCGGTCAGCCTCCAGCTGCCGGCGTACCTTCCCCCACAGATCCGGCACCCAGCTGGCGGTCACACCAAGCAGATAGGCGGTGCCATCGCTGCTGCTGGAAAGGCTGGAACCGCTGCCATTATTTTCCCGCCCGCTGCGCTGTATGCTGGCATTGCCCTGCACCTGCGGCAGTGCGCCGGCACGGGAAACCCGCAACTGCGCCAGCGCCTGCCGGAAACGGGCCTCGGCCTGCGCGACCGACAGGTTCGAGTCGGCGGTCGCGCGCATCAGCCCGTCGAGTTCCGGATCGTCATAGAGCACCCACCATGCGCCCACCGGCGGCGGCTCCGCTGTGGAAAGGCTGCGCCACCCTGCTTCATGCTTGTAGGTGGCCGAAATCGGCACCTCGGGGCGGCTGTAATCCGGCCCGACCGTGCAGCCTGCCAGCAGCACGGCACCGAGCAAGAAGGCGGGGAAAGCGGCGTGTTGCGTCATGAGGCAAATCCGGTGCGGGCGAAGCGGCGCAGGCTCCATTGCCGCAGCCGCTCGAAATAGAGATAGACCACGGGGGTCGTGTAGAGGGTCAGCAGCTGGCTGACCGCCAGCCCGCCAATGATGGCGATGCCAAGCGGCTGGCGCATCTCCGCCCCCTCTCCCAGTCCGGCGGCCAGCGGCACCGCGCCCAGCAGGCCGGCCAGGTTGGTCATCAGGATCGGGCGCAGCCGCAACAAGGCGGCATGGTGGATGGCCTCAAACGGGCTGTCACCATCGCGGCGCTGCCGTTCCAGCGCGAAATCCACCATCAGGATGGCGTTCTTCATGACGATGCCGATCAGCAGGAACAGCCCCAGCAGGGCGATCAGGGTGAATTCCATGTTGCTGCCCCGCAAGGCGAGTAGCGCGCCGATACCGGCCGATGGCAGGGTGGACAGGATGGTCAGCGGGTGCAGCGTGCTTTCATACAGCACACCCAGCAGCAGATAGACGGCCAGCAGAACGCCGGCAATAAGCAGCGGCTGGGCCTGCACGCTTTCCTGAAAGCCGCGTGACCGGCCGCCGGTGCGGGCCTGCACCTCTGTCGGCAACAGGATTTCCGCCAGCATGCGGTCGATGGCCTCCTGCGCCTGCTGCGTGGTGACGCCGGGGGCGAGCGAATAGCCGATGCTGGCCGCGGCAAACTGCGAATCGTGATAGATACGGTCATCCGCCAGCCCGTAGTGATAGCTGCTGAAGCTGGAGAGCGGCACGCGCGCGCCATCGGCGGTGATCGCCTGCAGCTGATCCAGCACCGTCGGGCGCGCGGTGTAGCCCGGCATCAGCTCCATCACCACGCGGTACTGGTTCTGGTCGTCATAGAGCGTGGCGACCTGCCGCTGCGAGAAGGAATTGCCCAGGATGCCGGTGATGGTCTGCATGTTGATGCCAAGGCGGCGCGCCGCTTCCCGGTCGATGTCGAGGATGACCTGCTGCGTGCCCTTGTCGCCCTCAGCCGAGACATCGACCAGTTCCGGCATCGACTGCATGGCTTCCGAGGCCCGCCGCGCCCAGCGTTGCAGCAGCGCGATATCGTCGGCCATCAGTACCAGCTCGGAATCGCTCTGGTTGAAGGAAAAGCCCAGCCTGATGTCCTGATCGGCGAACAGGATCAGGATGCCGCCCGGAACCGGCGGCACATTGCGGCGGATGCGGTTGATGACCTGCTGCGCGCTGAGGCCGCCGCGTTCGGCCAGCGGCTTTAACTGCACGGTCAGAGAGGCATTGCTGACGCCGCCATTATCGCCGCTGGTACCGGCGACATCGCTGACTGCCGGGTCGGCCAGCAGCAGGCGCCGGTAGGCCTCGATCTTCGGCTGCATGACCTGGAAGGAAAACCCATCATCGCCGCGCACGAAGCCGCGAATCTGCGAGGTGCTCTGCTGCGGCAGCAGCCCTTTGGGTATGCTGATGTAGAGATACACGTTGAGACCGATCACCGCCCCCAGCATCAGCAGCACGACGACGCCATGGCGCAGCGTCCAGGCCAGGCTGTCGGCATAGAGCGAGCGCACATCGGCGAACAGCCTGCCGGTCGCGCGCGCGAGCCAGCCGGCCTGCCGCTCCACCCGGCGGCGCAGCAGATGGGCGCACATGGCCGGCGTCAGCGTTACCGACAGCAGCAGGGAGATCAGCACAGCCGCCACCAGCGTGATGGAAAATTCGCGGAACAGCCGCTGGATCAGTCCGCCCATGAACAAAATTGAAAGAAAAACAAGGACAAGCGAGAAATTCATCGCCAGCAGCGTGAAGTTCACTTCCTGCGCGCCACGCAGGGCGGCGCGGTAGGGCGACAGGCCGCCCTCGATATGACGCTGGATGTTCTCCAGCACGACGATGGCGTCGTCGACCACCAGCCCGGCCGCCACGATCAGCGCCATCAGCGACAGATTGTTCAGCGAGAAGCCATAGAGGTAGATGATGGCGCAGGCGCCGATCAGCGACACCGGGATGGCGATGCTGGGGATCAGCGCGGTGCGCACGCTGCCGAGGAACAGGAACACCACCAGCACCACCAGCGCCGAGGACAGCAGCAGCGTCAGCTGTGCTTCCTTCAGCGTCGCCCGGATGCCCGGCGAGCGGTCCATGACGACGGTCAGCGAGGCATCCGCCGGCAGCAGCGCGCGCAGTTCCGGCAGCCTCTCGTTGATGGCGTCGATGGTCTCGACGATGTTGGCGCCGCTCTGCCGGCTCACCGTCATGATGACGGCGGTCTGGTCATTGTGGAAACCGCTGCGGTAGCGGTTCTCGACCGAATCGGTGACGCTTGCCACATCCTGCAACCGTACCGCGGCGCCATCCTGCCAGCGGATGATCAGCGGCGCATAATCGGCCGCCTGGCGCAGTGGCTCGCTGATGGTGATCTGCCAGCGGCGCTCCCCCTCCTCCACCAGCCCCAGCGGCCGCGTCGGGTTGGTCTGGGCAATCGCCGTGCGCACCTCGTCCAGGGCGATGCCGTAATGTGCCAGCATGCCGGGGTTCAGCTGCACCCGGACGGCGGGCAGCGAGGCGCCGCCCAGGCTGACCTCGCCGACACCGGAAATCTGCGCGATCTTCTGCGCCAGGATGGTCGAGGCGACATCGTAGATCTGCCCCTGCGACAGGTTGGGCGAGCTGACCGCCAGCGCCATGATCGGCGCCTGCGACGGGTTGATCTTGCGGTAGGTCGGCAGGCCCGGCATGCCGCTGGGCAGCTGGTTGCGCACCGTGTTGATCGCCGCCTGCACGTCACGGGCAGCGTCGTGGATATCGCGGCCCAGCTCGAACTGAAGGTTGATCCGGGTGGTGCCCTGCGCGCTGGAGGAGGTCAGCGCGGTGATACCATCGATGCTGCCCAGCGCGCGTTCCAGCGGTGTCGCAACGGTAGCGGCCATGCTCTCCGGGCTGGAGCCGGGAAGGCTGGCATTGACGACGATCGATGGGAAATCCACCTGCGGTAGTGGCGAGACCGGCAGCAGCCGCCAGGCCAGGATACCGACCAGCAGCAGCGCCAGCGCCATCAGGCTGGTGCCGACCGGGCGGCGGATGAAGGGCTGGGCGATGTTCATACAGCACCGCTTCCTGCTGCCGCTTCACCGGCTTTCCTGCGGCGCCAGGTCAGCCGGTCGAAGAACAGATAGACCACCGGCGTGGTGAACAGGGTCAGCAGCTGGCTGACCAGCAGCCCGCCCACCATGACGATGCCCAGCGGCTGGCGCAGCTCCGCCCCGCTACCGCTGGCCAGCATCAGCGGCAGCGCGCCGAACAGCGCGGCCAGCGTGGTCATCAGGATCGGGCGGAAGCGCAGCAGCGCAGCGCGGTGGATCGCATCGCGCGGGCTGAGTCCCTGATGGCGCTGCGCCTCCAGCGCGAAATCGACCATCATGATGCCGTTCTTCTTCACCAGGCCGATCAGCAGCACGATGCCGATGACCGCGATCAGGTCCAGCGGCCGCCCGGTGATCAGCAGCGCCGCCAGCGCGCCGACCGTGGCGGATGGCAGGGTGGACAGGATGGTGACTGGATGGATGGTGCTCTCATACAGCACGCCAAGGACGATATACATCGTCACCACCGCCGCCAGGATCAGCCACAGCGTGTTGGACAGCGAGGCGCGGAAGGCCTCGGCGGCCCCCTGGAAACGGCGCTCCACCTCGACCGGCAGGCCGATTTCCTGTTCCACCGCCTCGATGGCCTCGACCGCGGCGCCAAGAGACACGCCCTCGGCCAGGTTGAAGGAGATGGTGACCGCCGGAAACTGCGCCTGATGGCTGATCAGCAGCGGTGTCTGGCGCTGGCTGACCCGTGCCACGGTCAGCAGCGGCACGGGCTGGCCGTCAGGCGTCTGGATGAACACGTCCTGCAGTGCTTCCGGCCCCTGCGCCTGTGCCGGATCGACCTCCAGGATGACCCGGTACTGGTTGGCCTGGGTGAACATGGTGGCGATCTGCCGCTGCCCGAAGGCGCTCTGCAGCACGCTGACGATCTGCGTGGTGTCGATGCCGAGGCGCGCCGCCGCGTCACGGTCGATCTCGACATAGGCCTGCAGTCCGCCATTCATCAGGTCATTGGCGACGTCGGCCAGCTCCGGCTGCGCCTGAAGCGCCTCCATCAACGGCGTCACCCAGCGTGCCAGCACCTCGCGGTCGGGGTGGCTCAGGGTGAACTGGAACTGCGTGCGGCTGACGCGGTCCTCGATGGTCAGCTCCTGAACCGGCTGGAACCAGGCAGTGATGCCGACGATATCGCTAACCTCCCCGCGCAGCCGGGCGATGATCTCGGTCGCCGACGCGCCGCGTTCCCCATGCGGTTTCAGGTTCACCAGCATGCGGCCGCTGTTCAGCGTGGCGTTGCTGCCATCCACCCCGATGAAGGAGGACAGGTTGGCGATATCCGGGTCCTTCAGGATGCGCGTTGCCAACGCCTGCTGGCGTTCGGCCATCGCCTGGAAGGAGATCGATTGCGGGGCTTCGGTCACCACCTGGATGACGCCGCTGTCCTGCACCGGGAAGAAGCCCTTGGGTACGGCGAGATAGAGGATGCCGGTCAGCGCCAGCGTCGCCAGCATCACCGCCATGGTCAGCGTCCGGTGCAGCAGCACCCAGTCCAGCCAGATCCCGTAACGCGCGATCAGCCGGTCCATGAAGCCGGGCTTGCCGGTCTCATTCGCATGCAGGGCCGGCAGCATGCGGGCACTCATCATCGGCGTCAGCGTCAGCGAGACGGCTAGCGAGATCAGGATGGCAATAGCCAGCGTGACGGCGAACTCATGGAATAGCCGCCCCACCACATCGCCCATGAACAGCAGCGGGATCAGCACCGCGACCAGAGACAGCGTCAGCGACACCAGGGTGAAGCTGATTTCCGACGCGCCCTTCAGCGCAGCCTGCAGCGGCGGCAGCCCCTTCTCCCGGTGGCGGGCGATATTCTCCAGCATGACGATGGCGTCATCGACGACGAAGCCGGTGGCGATGGTCAGCGCCATCAGTGTCAGATTGTTGATCGAAAAGCCGGCCAGATAGATCACCCCGAAGGTGCCGACCAACGACAGCGGCACCACCACGCTGGGGATGATCGTCGCGCGGGCATTGCCCAGAAAGGCGAAGGTGACGGCGACCACCAGGGCGATGGCGAACAGCAGTTCGATCTGCACGTCACGCACCGAGGCGCGGATGCTCTGCGTGCGGTCGGTCAGGACCGAGACCGTGACCGATGCCGGCAGGCTGGATGAGAGCTGCGGCAGCAATGTACGCACCCGGTCGGCAACGTCGATCACATTGGCGCCGGGCTGACGCTGGATGTTCAGCAGGATCGCCGGCACCTCGCCGGACCAGGCCGCCAGGAAGCGGTCCTCCGCGCCATTCTCGACCGTGGCCACATCGCCCAGCCGCAAGGCCGCGCCATCCTGCCAGGTCAGGATCAGCTGACGGTAGCCGTCCACCGTGCGGATCTGGTCGTTGGCATCCAGCAGGGTGGAGCGGAACGGCCCGTCGAAGCTTCCCTTGGCCTGGTTCGCATTGGCGCTGGCGATGGCGCTGCGCACATCCTCCACCGTCAGGCCGGCGGTGGCGAGCGCGCCGGGATTCACCTTCACGCGGATTGCCGGCCGCTGCCCGCCGGCCAGGCTGACAAGGCCAACGCCGGAAACCTGCGCCAGCTTCTGCGCCATGCGGGTATCGACCAGGTCATACACCGTCGGTAGCGGCAGTTCGGACGAGGTGATGGCCAGTGTCAGGATCGGCGCATCCGCCGGGTTGACCTTGCGATAGACCGGGGGCACCGGCAGATCGTTCGGCAGCAGGCTGCTGGCGGTGCTGAGCGCCGACTGTACCTCCTGCTCGGCGACGCCCAGATCGACCGTCAGTGCGAATTGCAGGGTGATGACCGACGCCCCGCCGGAACTGCTGGAAGACATCTGCTTCAGGCCCGGAATCTGGCCGAGGCGGCGTTCCAACGGCGCGGTGATGGTGCGCGACGTCACGTCCGGGCTGGCGCCGGGATAGAAGGTGAAGACCTGGATGATCGGGTAATCCACCTGCGGCAGCGCCGCCACCGGCAGCAGGCGCCAGGTCAGGATGCCCGACAGCAGCAGCGCCAGCATCAGGAGCGAGGTGGCAACCGGCCGCAGGATGAAGGGGCGCGAGATGCTCATGAGGCGTCAGCCGCCGCGATTCGGCCGCTGTGCGGGGATGTTCTGAGAGCCGCCCTCCTTGACGATGGTGACCTCCCTGCCCTCGCGCAGCCGGTCCAGCCCTTCCAGCACCACCTCGTCGTCTTTCGCCAGACCCTCCGTAACGGCAATCCGCCCGCCGCTGGTGGGGCCGAGGCTGACCGGCCGCACCGTCGCCTTGCCGTCAATGATCATATAAACGTATGTGCCCTTGCGCGCCATACTGCACGGCATCGGCCGGAATGGTGACCGCCCCCTCCAGCGTGCGGACCCGCAGCCGCACATTCACGAACTGGTTGGGAAACAGCGCATCGTCTTCATTCTCGAACTGTGCCTTCAGCCGCAGCGTGCCGGTGGCAATGTCGATCTGGTTGTCCAGCGTGGTCAGCACGCCTTCGGCCAGCATCTTGCGCTCGCTGCGGTCCCAGGCCTCCACCGCCAGCAGCCGGCCCGCCCGGTGTGCGGCACGGACATCGGCGAGCTGCACCTCGGGTACGGTGAACTGCACGGCAATCGGCTGGGTCTGGGTGATGGTGACAAGGCCTTCGGTATCGCCGCTGGCGATCAGATTGCCAGCATCGATCCGGCGCAGGCCAAGGCGTCCGCCGATCGGCGCGGTGATCTTCGTATAGGAAAGCTGCAGCTTGGCGTTATCCACCTGGGCGCGGTTGGTCATCAGCGTTCCGCGCAGCTGGTTCACCAGCGCCTCCTGCGCGTCGAGCTGCTGGCGGGCGATGGAATCCTGCTGGAACAGCCGCTTGTAGATGGCGAGGTCGCTTTCCGCGTTCTTCAACTGGGCGAGGTTCTGCTGCAACGTGCCTTCCGCCTGGGCGAGCGCGACGCGGAAGGGCTCCGGGTCGATCTCCGCCAGCACCTCGCCGGCCTCGACCCGCTCCCCTTCCTGAAACAGGACGCTGTGCAGCAGCCCGTCCACCCGGCTGCGGACCACCACAGTGTTCATTGGCGCCACCGTGCCGATGGCCTTTACCTCGACTGCCAGATCCTCGACGGTCGCCGGAACCACCCGGACCGGCACCGGTGCCGCCCATGGATTGGCTCCCCCGCCACGCGTCATGGGGCCGGGCTGTGGAACTTCCGGGGTGCGCAACAGGTAATGCCAGGCAAGCGCGCCCGCAATCGCTAGCGTCACCAGAAACAGGATCGCGCTGACCCGTCGGCCAGAGGATGGACGACCCGAAACAGGACGCTCCGAGGCAGGCCGGTCGGCGGAGGATGGAAGCTCTGGCTCAGTCATGAATACCCATGCGGAAGAGATAGGTGCGGGCCGCGCCGGCGCCAGCTCTCCGAGCCGTACCAGCCCCCATGGAAGTCGGTTGGGAAACCAGCTTGGGAAAGGGCTCTCGGCGCAGGCGCGAATGATTATTAGATGATGGGAACAGTGCGGGAAACCCCTGCCTTTGGTCGCTCGTCCTATGGGAGAAAACGCGCGACACAGGCATTTCCGTCGCGGTTACCGGCGTTGTCGTCGTATTTGCACAGTAAACAAAACTTGTTGCACCGGAAGGAGGGTGATGCTTGCATGTGAGGCAACTTAATTAACTCTATGTGCAAATGAACCTCATCGATAACAGTTTGCGCCAGATCGGCATTTCCATCCGGGAACGCCGGGCCGCGCGTCAGATGACCCTTGCGGAACTGGCGGGACATACGGGCATGTCCCTATCCTTCCTGTCGCGCGTCGAGCGCGGACAGGCGCAGACTTCGGTCGGCAACCTCATCCGCATTGCCGAGGCGCTGGGCGGCACGCTTCACGATCTGATTGGCCCGCCACCCGCCGAGGATAAGGGCTTCACGGTTTTCCGTTCTGCCGTGTCGGCTCCTTCGGGCATTTCCGGTAACGGCTATCGCTGGACTCCGGTTTCCGGCGGCGGCGCCGGGCGCAGTATCGAGGCAATCCTGCTGGACCTGCCCGCCGGCCCCGTCGCCGATACCCGGTTTTCGCATCCGGGCGAGGAAATCTGTTAGGTGCTGGAAGGCCAGGTGCGTTTCATCGTGGGCGAAAACAGCACCGTCCTGGTGACTGGCGATGCCTTTCTTCTGCGCTCCGACATTCCTCCTACCGCCACCGCCGAGGACGGACCGGCGCGGGTGCTGATGATGACACACCACCCCTCCGGGCCGTCCACCGGGCCAGGCGAACGGCCTGACTGGTGGAATCCGGGGGGTAGCACACTGCCTAACGGTAACAGGCCAAACGATAACAGGGTGGTTCAGGAATGAGCCAGCTGACAGCGCCGATTGCCCGTGCGGGCCACCAGCCTTTC
>NZ_JAKUSO010000071.1:0-15605 GCF_022449305.1 Oceanibaculum sp.
CTCCCGCACAGATATCAATCCAGGTAGCATCGCATGCCTGCCAGCCCGCCGGGAGGTGGGGCCAGAACACCGCTTACCGCCTTGCGCAGCAGCGACCACACCGTGTTGGGGCTGATCCGGTAGCCGCGTTCTGGAGGTTCTCCGCCAGCGCGGTGAAGCTCTCCCCGCCCAGGACCACGGCGGCATGTTCCCAGCCGCTGTAGGCCAGGACAAAATGGTAAAGGCCGATGCGCGAGCGGCTGCCCCCCGATCGTCACGCCCAGCTCTCCGGCATCGGTAAAGTCGGACAGGGCCATGCGCCCCGGCTCGGGCGTCTGTCGGAAGATCACGTCGCGCTCGGGCCCGTGCAGGGCGCGCCAGCCGCAGACACGCCGCTCAAGCGTCCGGCGCACACGGTCATCCGGGAAGGATTCGGGATCGGTCAGCTGAAGGTGCCGCATCAAGGTGACGGCCTGAACGACGGGATCGCGCTCGAGGATCGGCAGCAGAACCGGCTCCCATACCGCCACGAGTGGATCAGGCACGGTGCGGCTCCGGGCCGGCTTGCGTTGGGAGGGAGGGCGCGGATCGCGCTCGATCCGGCGGGCGGTGCGTTCGCTGAAACCCGCGCGGGCGGCAGCGACACGCTGGCTGTGATTAAGACGGTCAGTCATGTCGACTCTCACTTGCTGGTCGGTGACGGGTTTGCCCGGCACGGTCGGATCTCCGTTTGGCTTCAGAGAATGCGACCCTACCGGCCCGCAGCGGCCAGCACCTACTCCCCGAAGAGAGCCGCGCCGGTGGCCCCAGTCTACGGTCGGGCTACGCCCTCCCTTCGCCTGGGACCACCGGCCACCTTGGTTGACGCCGTCGGCCAACTTTGTTGTCGCTCATCAACAGCCTTTCAGCACGACCGATTCCATTACGTCGGGCAGGCCGCCACATTGATCGCCAGTACACCGCAGATCAACCAGACCAGAGTGTTGCCGAAAGTGTGATTCTGGCCGGTCCGGGCGACCTGCGGCGCGAGCACAAAAAGTCCGCGAATCAAGGCGATCTAACTCGTCGAATCGCCGGCAGCGTTTCTGCTGGCGCACGCTGAACTGTGCCACTCTTTGCGCGCCGCTTCGTGATGCCGATCTGGCGCGAAATCGCTATCCTAATCGTCGCTCCGCGATGCCGATCTGGCGCGAAATCGCTATCCTAATCGTCGCTCCGCGATGCTTGATTTTGCTCAGTTATGCCAGCTCCGCCGCGACTTCACACATCGTTCTGCCGGCTTATAGCCGCTCCCGTATGTCTCCCCTCAATGCGTCGATCAGTTCGCCCAGCTCCAGGGGCCGCGTCGCCGGTCGGTCGGACAGCGCCGAAAATTTTGACCTGATCTGCTTGATCTGCCCATCCGCGCAAACTTCCCGCGCGATCTCATCGCTCCATTGATATGCGGATTTCATCGAATGCATGCTTCGCAACATGAGCCAAAACGAAAATAAAATGAATGTATAAATGGTGCAACAGTATAAATCCGCAAATGGACAGCTGTACCCGGTGCGGTCTACGCGGTGTGCGGCAGGCCCACCTCGATCTTTTTAGCCTAAGCCGCCCCATCCCTTCCTTTTTCCGGCCATTGTGAGCCTTTGGCGAGCATCTTGATTAACATAAATTTCAATCTTGTTTCTCCCTTTTAAATCATTGCCATAAAAAATAATCAGAATGAATAAATTGGGGGGGCAGGATAGTAGTTTGTATGCCAGAAATTATATCCGGGGCCGGATCGGATCCTCAGCTCCAGCTGCAGATGATGGAACGCGCGATAGACGGAGAGGCGAAGCGCCTTGGTGGCGTTTTTGACGGCACTCAGTGCGGTGACCGCACGGCAGCAGGCCAGCATCTTCAGGCGCACGATGACGCTTTGCCGGAAGAGGAAAGGGCGTGCGGTTTGAGCGGCTCCTGGTGCGCCTGCCGCTCGAAGATCGAGTCATCCTGCAGGACGCTGCAGCCGAGGCCGGAATCACCCTTGCTACCTATGTGCGCGAACAGGCGATTCGATCGGTCGCGTCCGGATTTTTCGCCACGGCAATGCGAAGAAGCTGACGCTCGCTGACGAATATCTACATGCGTCCGGGCACGCGTTGCTGGCCGTGATAGTACCCTCGCTGGCTGCGGATTGCAGCCCTTTCTCGTTCTGCTAAAATCAATCCTCCTGGGTAGGTTGAGGTGTGATGTGGTCTCGGAAATTCGGACAGGTTGGCGGCGAAGTTAAGCTCATCTCCATTGTAATCATGCCGCCAGTTTGGTCACCCGATCATGGGGGCATGCCCCCCATGATCGGATTCGCCGATCCGCCCATAGGCCTCTGCCGGGGTTCGCCCGGCGAGACCGGAGTGCGGTCGCTGGGTGTTGTAATAGGCGATGCACCGGGCAAGACCAGCGCGCAGCTCCGAGCCGGTCTCGAAGGCGTGGAGATAGACGCACTCGTATTTGAGAGATCGCCACAGCCGCTCGATGAACACGTTGTCCATCCAGCGGCCTCGGCCGTCCATGCTGATGCGCACCTCGTGACGTGAGCCCCTAAGCTCACCCAGCTGAGAGCAGAGTCCTTTCGTCATTTGGCCCTTTTGGGCTGGATGATGCAATGGGAGGGAGCGCGGTGCCCCCCAGTTGCTCAAGCGCTCCCTCCCATTGCATGCGTGGAGCGTTGAGGCGGGCGTAGATACCTATGTCGCCACCTGGAAGGGATTCGCCTATGTCGCCTTCGTCATCGACGCCTATGCCCGCAAGATCGTTGGCTGGCGTGTCAGCACCTCGGCGCATGCCGGGTTCGTCCTCGATGCCTTGGAACTAGCTGTCCATGAACGCCGTCCGGCCAAGGGCATGGGCCTGATCCATCACAACGACAGGGGCAGCCAATATCTGTCCATCCGCTACACCGAACGCCTGGCGGAGGCGGGCATTGAACCCTCGGTGGGCAGCGTCGGCGACAGCTACGACAACGCGCTGGCTGAGACGATCAACGGCCTGTTCAAGGCAGAGGTCATCCACCGCCGTGGCCCCTGGCGCAGCTTCGAGGCGGTCGAATACGCAACCCTCGAATGGGTCGACTGGTTCAACAACCGCCGTCTCCTCGAGCTAATCGGGAACATCCCGCCAGCAGAGGCCGAGGACAAGTTCCACACGGCAATTGACACCCAACCCATGGCCGCATAACTATCGAAAACCAGCCTCCAGCAAACCCGGCGCGATTCAGATGACCTACCAATTCACATGCGGAATAGCCGCAATTGGCGGAGCCATCACAGGTAACAAATTCTGAGATTTCAGCCCGGTTTCCGAAAGTTTTGCAGGCAATAATCCGCTCAGGCCGCCGCGCTCTTTTCCGGCTGACCAATGAGTTTCTGGAAGTCCACCATCCTGATCGCCTCGATCATCAGCCGCAAATCCCCCGAGACGGCTTCTTCAGTATCTTCCTCATAAGTTTTCGTCATGGCGGAGCCGCGATTCGCCCAGTTCCAATCATCCACCGCTTCGTGCCCCATGAGTAGCGATCGAACGCGGGGATCGATGCCATGGGCTTTGAGCTTGGTCGCAAAACTGTGTCGTAGCGCATGATTCTTTGCCCCCGTATCGCCGATTCCGATCGCATTAAAATACCGGCTGATCAGCTTGCCTACCGGCGCGGATGGTGACGCTGCATTGGCTCCCCAACCGCGCGGGAAAAGTCGTCCATCCGTGCTGGTTTTGCGTTTCTCCTCCACAAACTCGATGAATCCGCGCCGCAGGATTTCCGGGTGAATCGGCACAGGCCGCCGCGATGTTTCGGTCTTGACAGACCGGCCTTCGCCTTCCTCGATTCGCAGGAACCAGTGATTGTGGTCGGCGAGGAAAATGACGTCTTCTGTCCTGGCCTGGGCGATCTCACTCAACCGCAGACCATTGAACAACTCAAACAGTGGCAGCCAGAAAAGTTCGTCCTTGATGATCACGCTGCCGGGCTGCGTGCGCCGGCCAGCCGACCGGCAGCCTGCATAGACGGGCGAGGTGAGAAGGGCGCGGATTTCACCTTCACTGATTGCCCGCCTCGCCTTCAGTCGGGCGCGCCGTGCTGGCGGTTTCTTGCCGCCGAGGCCTTTCAACGGATTTTCCGGCGCATAATCATTTGCGACGAGCCAGTCCCAGAATGCTGAGAGCGCGGAGATATGCCGGTTCAACGTCTTACCGCTAATCGGAGTGTCGCCCAGCTGCTGACCCTTCTGGATCAAGGCATCGCCGCGAAGTCCCTTATAGGCCTTGGCCTGACCGTAGCCCGACGGCAATTTCAGAAGCTTCGCCTTGAGTCCGACCATCACGGCTCGGCTGTAATCGTACGGCGGAAGATCGCCAAGAAAATCCGCCATCATGGACAGGCTTTGTCGGGTCTGGATTCGCGTCTTTTCACTCCAGTTTCCGAATCGAGAGCGCTCGGTTTCGTACTCCTCGAAGATATCCATCACGCTCCGGCTGGCAGTCGCGGCCTGCCGCTTTGCGGTTGCCGGGCGTTTCCGCCCGTTTGCTGCCGATGTTGCGCCATTGAGGCTGGCGGGGTCGGATTGGAAGTCAGCTGGTGTATCGGTCTGGCTGGCCTCCTGATTTGCGTGGCGTGGGTGTCTCGGCCGCGCTCCGAAATCCACAAGACCCTGCTCGATCAACGCCCGGGTCGGCAGGATTGTATCCGACAGTTCCGGCTCTGCCCCGTCTGTGCCTTCCAGCCGCGCCGCCATGGTCCTGAAGGCTTCGCGCTCGCCCCGGTGGATCAGTTTCTGGACCTGCTTCATGACATGGGCACTGTATGGGGGCTTGTAGCCACTCAGTCCCAGAAGCTCGGTTGCCCATTCGGCCGTCCGCTCGTTCTCGGCGGCGGCCAGGTAGGCGCGATGGGCATCACGCACGCCATCCTTCATGTCCTTGATTAGTTCGTTGGCATGGGCCGCTTCGATGAAAGGGTCGGCGGTCAGCTCGTTTTCCATCCAGACGAGTCGCGCCGTCAGATAATCGCGCAGCAGCGCCTGAAGCTCGGTGGGTTTCAGATAGGTCGTTCCGGCAGCCATCAGCATCGTATCCGTAAGGTAGGTCAACCAACGCGCCCTGGGGACGGCCTGCCGGCGATCCTTAGTACGCAGGCTCAATTGTACAATGAAATCAGGAAAATGCCGTGCCGGATCGGCGGGCATGCGGCGGCGCCACCAATAGGCCGCGCCACGCCGGTGCAGATGCTGGATTTTCCTCATTGTGATACACCTTAGTGCTACAGCAGCATCAAGGCCTGTATCACACTGAAAAGTTCAATATTTTCAAGTGACTGAAGGAAAATGGCTGGGGGACCTGGATTCGAACCAGGGTTGACGGAGTCAGAGTCCGTAGTCCTACCGCTAGACGATCCCCCAACCGTGGGGCGGGAAGCCGCGCCTAATGACGCTGCGGTATGCCTCCGCCCGATCAAGAGGGCGCTTCTCTATCATATCGATCCGGTGCTGTTAAGCCCTCTCTGCCCTGAATGTGCGAATTTTCGCCAGAAGCTGTCCGGAAGCGGCCCAGGGTCTGTCCCAAGGGGAAAAGGGTGCGGCAGCACGGCGTCTGGACGGGGGGCGGCCGCTCTGTGTACGATGGCCTTTGAAATCCCGCAGGATGGAAAATCATGGCAGGGTTTCACTTTATATGGCGCACGGCCTTGTGCTGCACACCATATATAATACAGATTATACTGATGGAGTGTGGCGGCCCATCGGTTCATGACCAGCCGGATGCCAGTTGAGATAACGGAGTGCGTGTCATCAACAAGCCCTATCGCCCCGAGACTGCCCGGATGCCGGCGGACTTTCCGCCGGCGCCGGACACGCTCGTCCGCGACAGGGCAGAGGCTGATACGTCCCCGGTGCCGTCCAGGGGTGCGCCGGTTTTCGCAGCGCTCGATCTCGGCACCAACAATTGCCGGCTGCTGGTCGCCCGCCCGGCGCGGCGCGAGCGCGGCTGCGAGGGCTTCAAGGTCATCGATGCTTTCTCGCGCGTGGTGCGGCTGGGCGAGGGCGTGTGCTCCAGCGGCCTGCTGTCGCCCGCCGCGATGGACCGCACGGTCGAGGCGCTGCGCATCTGTGCGCAGAAGATGGAGCGAAGGCAGGTGACCTCCTTCCGCGCGGTCGCCACCGAGGCCTGCCGCCGTGCCGCCAACTGCACCGACTTCATGGCGCGGGTGAAGGACGAGACCGGCCTCGATATCGAGATCATCGACACCGAGGAGGAGGCCGCGCTGGCCGTCGCCGGCTGCGTGCCGCTGCTCGACCGCGATACGCCCTATGGTCTGGTCTTCGATATCGGCGGCGGCTCGACCGAAGTGTCCTTCTTCAGGCTGGAGGAGGGCGGCGGGCACGAGCTGCGCAAGATCATCTCCATCCCGCTCGGCGTGGTCAGCCTGGCCGAGCGCTTCGGCTGCCAGGATATCGGCCGCACCGTCTATGAGGCGATGATCGCCGAGGTGGCCCCGCATCTGGAGAAGTTCGAGGCGATCTGCTCCATCGGCCAGCGCATCAAGGCCGGCGAGGTGCAGATGCTCGGCACGTCGGGTACGGTCACCACGCTGGCCGGCATGTCGATGGGCCTTGCGCGCTATGACCGGTCCAAGGTGGACGGCACCTTCCTGGGCTTCGACCAGGTGGAGGAGATGACCACGCGGTTGGTCTCGCTGGATTATGCCGGCCGCGCGGCGCAGCCCTGCATCGGCCATGACCGCGCCGACCTCGTGCTGGCCGGCTGCGCCATCCTGGATGCGATCTGCCGGCGCTGGCCGGTCGGGCGCTTGCGGGTCGGCGACCGCGGCGTGCGCGAGGGCATCCTGTTCGGGCTGCTGCAGAAGCACGAGACCGGCCGTGTGCGCCACGCCACCGGGCCGCATTACCGCCGCCTGACGCTTTAGGAATCCATCACCATGTTTTCGGGAGTCTTGTCATGAGTCGCGGCAGCGGCCCATCCGGGCGTCGCGGGCCGGCGGTCCGGGTGAAGACGGCGCGCAAGCGCTCGCATTCCTCCACCCTGTGGCTGCAGCGCCAGCTGAACGACCCCTATGTGGCGGAGGCCAAGCGCCTCGGCTACCGCTCCCGCGCGGCCTTCAAGATCGCCCAGCTGGACGACAAGTTCGGCTTCTTCAAGGGGGCGAAGCGCATCGTCGATCTGGGCGCGGCACCGGGCGGCTGGACCCAGGTGGCGGTGGAGCGCGCGCCGAACGCGACCATCGTGGCGCTGGACATCCTGCCGATGGACGAGATGGGCGGCGTCACCGTGCTGCATATGGACTTCCTGGCCGATGACGCGCCGGAACGGCTGAAGGCGGCGCTGGGCGGCAAGGCCGACCTGGTGCTGTCCGACATGGCGCCGCCGCCCACCGGCCACACCAAGACCGACCATCTGCGCATCATGGGGCTGTGCGAGATCGCGCTGGCCTTCGCGGAGGAGGTGCTGGCGCCGGGCGGCACCTTCCTGTGCAAGGTGTTCCAGGGCGGCACCGAGGGCGCGCTGCTGAACCGCATGAAGCTGTGCTTCGCCGCGGTGAAGCATGCCAAGCCGCCGGCCAGTCGCTCCGATTCGGCGGAGCTGTACGTCATCGCCAGCGGCTTCCGCGGCGCGCCGGATGAAGATACGGAATAAGAGCAAAGCCCTCTCCCCTTGCGGGAGAGGGTGGTGAGCGTCAGCGAACCGGGTGAGGGGGCGGTTCGGTCCGAGCAATTACCCCTCACCCAGCTTCGCCTAATCTCGGCTTGCACCTCGATAAGGCTGCGCAACCCTCTCCCGCAAGGGGAGAGGGAAAACTCCTCTGAGCCTCTTCCAAGCCCTAAAGGGGCAGACGCACAGCGCTCGATCCGCTATATCAGGCGGCATGTCCATGACCACGAATTCCTCCCCCGATTTCCGCCCGGCCGCGCCCCGGCCCACCTATCTCGACACGCTGAACCCGGCACAGCGCCAGGCCGTGGAGACGCTCGACGGGCCGGTCCTCGTGCTGGCCGGTGCGGGTACTGGCAAGACCCGCGTGCTGATCACCCGGCTCGCCCATCTGCTGGTCACCGGCCGGGCGAAGCCGTGGAACATCCTGGCCGTCACCTTCACCAACAAGGCGGCGCGCGAGATGCGCGAGCGCATTGCCGCGATCATCGGCCCGGCGGCGGAACAGATCTGGCTCGGCACCTTCCACGCCATCTGCGTGCGCATCCTGCGCCGCCATGCCGAGCTGGTGGGGCTGAAGAGCAACTTCACCATCCTGGATGCCGACGATCAGGTGCGGTTGCTGAAGCAGCTGTTGCAGGCCGAGGGCATCGACGACAAGCGCTGGCCGGCCCGCGTGCTGATGGGCACCATCCAGCGCTGGAAGGACCGCGCGCTCAGTCCTGACCGGGTGCCGGCGGAGGACGCGATGGATCTGGCCGGCGGCCGGATCGTGCAGCTCTACCGTCAGTATCAGGAGCGGCTGCTGACGCTGAACGCCGCCGATTTTGGCGATCTGATGCTGCATTGCGTGGAGCTGTTCCAGAAGCACCCGGAGGTGCTGGCGGAATATCACGACCGCTTCAAATACATGCTGGTGGACGAGTATCAGGACACCAATGTCGCGCAGTATCTGTGGCTGCGGCTGCTGGCGCAGAAGAACAAGAACATCTGCTGCGTGGGCGATGACGACCAGTCGATCTATGGCTGGCGCGGGGCCGAGGTCGGCAACATCCTGAAGTTCGAGAAGGATTTCCCCGGCGCCGCGGTCATCCGGCTTGAGCAGAATTACCGCTCCACCCCGCATATCCTGGCCGCTGCCGGCGGGCTGATCGCGAAGAATGAGGGGCGCCTCGGCAAGACGCTGTGGACCGAGACGAACGAGGGCGAGAAGGTCCGCGTGCGCGGCGTCTGGGACGGCGAGGAGGAGGCCCGCACCGTCGGCGAGGAGGTGGAGGCGCTGCAGCGCGCTGGCAACTCGCTGTCGGAGATGGCGGTGCTGGTGCGCGCCGGCTTCCAGACCCGCGAGTTCGAGGAACGCTTCGTCACGCTGGGCGTACCCTACCGGGTGGTCGGCGGGCCGCGCTTCTACGAGCGCCTCGAAATCCGCGACGCCATCGCCTATCTGCGCATCATCGCGCAACCGGATGACGACCTCGCCTTCGAGCGCATCGTGAACACGCCCCGGCGCGGGCTGGGCGATGCCACCCTGCAGGCCGCGCACCAGCTGGCGCGCGCGCAGGGCACCTCGCTGATGGTTGCGTGCCGGCAACTGGTCGGCACCGACGAGCTGAAGCCGAAGCCGCGCAAGTCGCTGTCCGACCTGATCCGCGATTTCGACCGCTGGCGCGCCGAGCTGGCCCATATGCCGCATCCCGACCTCGCCCAGCTGGTGCTGGACGAGAGCGGCTATACCGCCATGTGGCAGGCCGACAAGTCGCCGGAAGCGCCGGGTCGGCTGGAAAACCTGAAGGAGCTGATCCGCGCCATGGAAGAGTTCGAGAGCCTGGCGGGCTTCCTCGAACATATCAGCCTGGTGATGGAGAATGCCGAGGACAGCTCGCTTGACCAGCTCTCGATCATGACGCTGCACAGCGCCAAGGGGCTGGAATTCGACACGGTGTTCCTGCCCGGCTGGGAGGAAGGGCTGTTCCCGCACCAGCGTGCGCTGGACGAAAGCGGGGCGCAGGGGTTGGAGGAGGAACGCCGCCTCGCCTATGTCGGGCTGACGCGAGCGCGCAAACGGGCGGATATCCTCTATGCCGCCAACCGGCGGGTGCACGGGCTGTGGCAGAATTCGCTGCCCTCGCGCTTCGTCTCCGAGCTGCCGGCCGACCATGTCGAGCAGGTGACAGAGGGCGGGCTGTTCGGCGGCACGTCGCGGCAGAGCGAATGGGGGGCCGCCAGCCGGGGCGGGCTCTATGCCTCCAGCCCGCCGCGCGATGGCGGCGGCTATTTCGAGGCGGGACGGCGCTTTCCGCGCCGCGAGCAGCCGATGCTGGAGGGCGTGCCCTACAGCGTGGCGACCAACAAACCGAATGCCGACGGGTTCCAGCGCGGCACCCGCGTGTTCCACCAGAAATTCGGCATGGGCACGGTGCGCGCGGTGGAAGCCGACAAGCTGGAGATCGATTTCGACAAGGCCGGCACCAAGAAGGTGCTGGCGGCCTTCGTGGAGAAGAAATGAGCGAGCAGAAACGCATCGGCGGCTACCGCGTCGAGCTGGAAGTGCCGGCCGAGCTGGCGCTGGATTTCGCCGAGGCCATCGAGCCCTATGTCAGCGCCGTAGCGATGGTGGAGCTGGGCGAGGGCGTGACCTGGAAGGTCGAGGGGTTCGGCGAGAGCCAGCCGGACCGCGCCGCCGTGATCTCCGCCGTGGCGCTCACCGCGCTGAGCAACGGCGTGGCGGAGCCGGAAACCCGCATCGAGGTGCTGCCCTGGACCGACTGGCTGAAGGAGAATCGCCGCCGGTTCCCGCCGATCCAGATCGGCCGTTATTTCATCCATGGCTCGCATCATCAGAAGCAGCCGCCTCCCGGCAGCATTCCACTGCTGATCGACGCGGCCATCGCCTTCGGGTCGGGCGAACATGCCACCACGCGCGGCTGCCTGATGGCGGCAGGCGCCACGGCAAAGCGGCGGCACCGGCCGTTCCGGGTGCTGGATATGGGCTGCGGCTCGGGGATTCTGGGGGTGGCTGCGGCGAAGAGCTGGCCCTGCCGGGTGCTGCTGTCGGATATCGATCCGCAGGCGCGCGACGTGGCAAAGGAGAATACGCGGCTTAACCGCGTGCCGGCGGTGCGCGCGATCTCCGGCCCCGGCTACCGCAACCCGCTGGTGACGCGCAAGGGGCCGTACGACCTGATCTTCGCCAACATCCTGGCGCGGCCGCTGTGCCGCATGGCGAAGGATCTGAAGCGCCATCTGGCGCCGGGCGGCATCGCCGTGCTGTCGGGCCTCACCGCGCGGCAGGAGAAATGGGTGCTGTCCGCGCACCGCGCCCAGCGGCTCTATCTGAAGCGTCGCATCCCTCAGGATGGCTGGCACACGCTGGTGGTGGGATAACGCCGCGCAAAAGAAAACCGGCGGCTCTCAGCGGATCCCAGGGAGGAGAAGGATCGCGAGAGCCGCCGGCCCTGTGAGGCGCGTAGAGGGGGGGATTACGCAGCCTTCGGGGAACGGTTGGTGTTGGCGGCGATGCCGGCCTCGACTTCGCTGTCGAAGGCGATGCTGCGCACCTGGGTGCGATGCAGGCCGATATCCTCCAGCATGCGGTCGTCCAGCGACATCAGCTCCGAATAGGTGCGGTTCTTGCGCTGCCAGTCGAGCAGCGGCTGCACCAGCCACACGGCAGCGCGTGCAATCGCGCGGGCCACGAAGATCGTGCCCTTGCGGACAGCAGCGGCCTGCAGGGAGCGGGCATAGGTGATGTTCGACAGAACGTCGATCTGCGGCATGGTGTAGGTACCATTGTGCGCCGCAGCATTGGCAGTATTGTTCAGAGCGGTGTTGCTCGACATGGCGGTCATCCTCATCTTCATCATCATGGACGCCTCAGTCGCTCAATCCCGTATGGACCGTGGGCTGGCCGGGCGCTCCGTTAAAATCACGAGACATAGATAGTCCTCTTCGCGCCATGCGAAACGCGCATTTCGTGCACCGCAGCAATGACATTGATGCATATCTATTCGTTACCCATGCGTTAACCGGGATGCTTGGCCGGAAAGCCGCAGGAACGCTTGTTTCCGGCGGCGGCACCGCCTAGCTTCAAAGGAAGCAAACCCAACCGCCAGGAACACCATGTCCGCTGTCAGCCCTCTTCACACGCATAGCGCGCCCCATGAAACCCGCCTCGCGGCGCTTCGTGCGGAGCTGGCGCGGCGCGGGCTGGACGGGTTCCTGGTGCCGCGCGCCGACGAGCATCAGGGCGAGTATGTGCCGGCCCGCGCCGAGCGGCTGGCCTGGCTGACCGGCTTTACCGGGTCCGCCGGCAATGCGGTGGTGCTGCGCGAGCTGGCGGCGGTGTTCGTCGATGGCCGCTACACGCTGCAGGTGGCAACGCAGGTCGATGGCGGGCTGTTCGCCCGCATCCACAGCGCCGACCAGGCACCTTCCGACTGGATCGCGGCCAATCTGCCGGCCGGAGCAAAGCTCGGCTACGATCCCTGGCTGCACACGCCGAACGAGGTCGAGAAGCTGAAGGCGGCGGCGGAGAAGGCGAAGGGCCATCTGGTTGCGGTCGAGGGCAATCCTCTGGACGCGGTCTGGGCCGATCAGCCGGCACCGCCGGCCACGCCCGCTTTGCCGCACGATATGACCCATGCCGGCGTGGCGTCCGCCGACAAGCGCCGACAGATCGCCTCCGAGCTGGCCAAGGCCGGCGAGGATGCGGCGGCGCTGACCCTGCCGGAATCCATCGCCTGGCTGCTGAACATCCGGGGCACGGACGTGCCGCACACGCCGCTGCCGCTGTCCTTCGCGATTGTGAACGCCGATGCCAGCGTCAGCCTGTTCATCGACCCGGCCAAGCTGGGCGAGGCGACGCGCCGCCATCTCGGCAATGAGGTTTCGGTGAGCGCCCCCGATGCCTTCCTGCCGGCGTTGGCGGCGCTGGGGACGGCGGGAAAGATAGTCCGCGCCGATCCGGCAACCGCGCCAGTGGCGGTGTTCGAGCAGTTGCAGCAGTCGGGGGCGAAGCTCGTTCGCGCCGCCGATCCCTGCCTGCTGCCCAAGGCCTGCAAGAACCCGGTGGAGCTGCAGGGCAGCCGCGAGGCGCACCGGCGCGACGGTGCGGCGGTGACGCGCTTCCTCGCCTGGCTGTCGCGCGAGGCGCCGAAGGGCACGGTGGACGAGCTGACCGCCTCCGACCGGCTGGAGGCGTTCCGTGCAGAGACTGGGCTGCTGCGCGACCTGTCCTTCGACACCATCTCCGGCTCTGGCCCGAATGGCGCTATCGTGCATTACCGCGCGACCGAGGCGACGAACCGTCTCATGCAGCCGGGTGAGCTGTATCTGGTGGATAGCGGCGCGCAATATCTGGACGGCACCACCGACATCACCCGCACCATCGCCATCGGCCAGCCCTCGGCGGAAATGCGCGACCGCTTCACCCGCGTGCTGAAGGGCCATATCGCCATCGCCACGGCGCGCTTCCCGAAGGGCACGACCGGCAGCCAGCTCGACGCGCTGGCGCGCCTGTCGCTGTGGCAGGGCGGGCTGGATTACGACCATGGCACTGGCCATGGCGTCGGCAGCTACCTGTCAGTGCATGAGGGGCCGCAGCGTATTTCCAAGGCCGGCAATACGATTGCCCTGCAGCCGGGCATGATCGTCTCCAACGAGCCCGGCTACTACAAGACCGGCGCCTATGGCATCCGCATCGAGAATCTGGTGGCGGTCACCGACGCCGCAGAGGTGCCGGGCGGCGAGCGGCCGATGATGGGCTTCGAGACGCTGACCCTGGCCCCCATCGACCGCGCGCTGATCGACACTACGCTGCTGATGCCGGAGGAGCGCGCCTGGATGGACGGCTACCACGACCGCGTGCGCGAGGCGCTTGCGCCGCTGCTGGACGCTGAGACCCGTACCTGGCTGGAAGAGGCCACTCGGCCGCTGTGACGGGCCGAGCTTCCCGCCATGCCCTTCGAGACGCCGGCTTAACGCCGGCTCCTCAGGGCGAGGGGAGTATTGGATAACCGGCGGTGCTTCCTGGTGACCTCATGCTGAGGAGCCTGCGCCATATCGTGGCGCAGGCGTCTCGAAGCATAGGGCCGCCGCTAGGACTAACCCCTCAAGCCGCCGTCTCGTTGCCTTCGATTGCCGGCGCATCGTGATGTGGCAGCAGCAGCATCGGCGGCTCGGTGCCCTCGCAGCGGGCTTTCAGGGCGGTGTTCATCGCCTCGAAGCGCTGGCGCAGCGCGGTGAAGGCGCCCTCGCCGGCGAAGATGGAGAACAGGCCGCTGACCTCCTCTTCCTGATAGAAGGTGCAGCCCATGGCGCCGCGGCTGATGAGGCGGAACACATGTTCGCGGCGCAGCAGGCCAGGCAGCATGGCGCTGGTGCGCAGCCGCAGTTCGCGCCGCACATCCACCTTCGCCACCCGGAAGCGGACAGTGCGCGTGCGGCCGTTCGGCAGCGCCAGGATCAGCCGCAGCCGGTGGCCGGGCATGGCGACGCCGTCGATCTGCTGGATGGTGGGGTTCCATTCCGCATAGGCGGGGAAATCCATCAGCACGCGCCAGACCTCGCCAGGCGAACAGGCGATATCGATGGATGTCTTGACCTGACGCATGCCCTTCTGTCCCCTTCACCGCCGCACCGGTTTCTCCGGCATCGACCCTGCTAAAGTTAAAGCACAACTCGGCCTGATGCGCACCGAAGATCACATCATCGAGATCAGGCGCCGATCAGCTCGAACCAGCCTTCCTCGTCCAGCATGGTCACGCCCAGCTCCTCGGCTTTTTTCGCCTTGGAGCCGGCATCCGCGCCGATCACCACATAGTCGGTCTTCTTCGATACCGATCCCGCGACCTTGGCGCCCAGCGCCTCGGCCCGCGCCTTGGCCTCGTCGCGCGTCACCCGGGTCAGCGTGCCGGTGAACACCACGGTCTTGCCCATGATCGGCGACTCGGTGGCGACGCGGCTGACATACTCCTCGACCGCCACCTGTTCCCGCAGCGCAGCGACCGTGTCGCGGTTGTGATCCTCGGCGAAGAAGGCGATCAGATCCTTCGCCACCGCCGGGCCGATCTGGTCGATATTCACCAGGTCGCGATAGGCCTCGCTCTCCGGGTCGGCGGCGGCCTCAATGGCCGTTATCAGCGCATCCAGCGATCCGTAATGCCGGGCCAGCAGTTTCGCCGTGGCCTGGCCGATCTGCCGGATGCCCAGCGCATAGACGAAGCGCTCCAGCGGGATGGTCCGGCGCTGCTCGATGGCGGCGAACAGCTTTTCGGCGGAAAGCTTGCCCCAGCCCTCGCGGTTGCGCAGCGGCGTCAGCGACTGGCTGTCGCGCGCCTGCAGGGTGAACAGGTCGGCGGGGCTTTTCACCGTGCCGTCGGCGAAGAAGGCCTGGATGGATTTCTCGCCCAGCCCCTCGATGTCGAAGGCGTCGCGGCTGACAAAATGGCGCAGCCGTTCTACCGCCTGGGCCGGGCAGGTCAGCCCGCCGACGCAGCGCCGTACCGCCTCGCCCTCGCCGCGCACGGCATCGCTGCCACAGGCCGGGCATTTGTCTGGGAAGACGAAAGGCTTCGAATCCTTTGGCCGCCGATCGAGCACGACATTGACGATCTGCGGGATCACGTCGCCGGCGCGCTGCAGGATGACGGTGTCGCCCTCGCGCACATCCTTGCGGGCGATCTCGTCCTCATTATGCAGGGTGGCGCGGCTGACGATGACGCCGCCGACATTCACCGGCTCCAGATGGGCGACCGGCGTCAGCGCACCAGTGCGGCCGACCTGGATCTCGATCTTCTGCAGGATGGTCTGCGCCTGTTCGGCGGGGAATTTATGGGCAATCGCCCAGCGCGGCGCGCGGCTGACCATGCCGAGCCGCTGCTGCAGGGTGATGGAATCGACCTTATAGACCACGCCGTCGATATCGTAGGGCAGGCTGGCAC